>DATEOX010000721.1:0-2318 GCA_035273585.1 Thermoanaerobaculia bacterium | reverse complement strand
CCTCCGCCTCGTCGCGGAACGGCATCACCGCCACCACCGGCCCGAAGATCTCCTCCCGTACGATGGTCATCTCCGGCTTCGCGTCGAGGAAGACCGCCGGCTGCAGGTACGTGCCTTTACCTGACGGCGCGATTCCGCCGGTGGCCAGCGTGGCCCCCTCGGAGCGGCCGGCATCGATGTACTGCATCACCCGCTGCCGATGCGCCGCCGTCACCAGCGGCCCCATCTCCGTCTCCTCGGCCAGCGGATCGCCGACGTTGATGCGCTCGAAGGCGTCGACGAGCGCCTTCGTGAAGCGGTCGTAGATCGACTGCTGCACCAGCACGCGGCTCCGCGCGCAGCAGTCCTGGCCCGCGTTGCCGAGGGCGCTGGAGGCGGCGGAGGCGACGGCGCGGTCGAAGTCGCAGTCATCGAAGACCAGGTTTGCCGACTTGCCGCCCAGCTCGAGGCTGACGCGCTTGATGTCGTCCGCCGCGGCGCGCATCACGCTCATTCCCACTTCCGTCGAGCCGGTGAAGGCGACCTTGCGCACCAGCGGGTGGCGGATCAGCGCCTCGCCGACGACCGAGCCGCTGCCGGTGACGACGGTGAAGACGCCCTCCGGCATCCCCGCCTCGAGTGCCAGCTCCGCGAGCCGCAGCGCCGTGACCGGCGTCTGCTCCGCCGGCTTGAGCACGACCGTGTTGCCCATGGCCAGCGCCGGCGACGACTTCCACGACGTGATGGCGATCGGAAAGTTCCAGGGGACGATGATGGCGCAGACGCCGACCGGCTCGCGAAACGAGAGCAGCACGCCCGGCGCCGCGCCGGGGATGGTCTGCCCGCCGACCTTGTTCGTGGCGCCGGCGTAGTACTCGAAGCAGTCGGCGGCGAGCGAGACCTCGTCCCGCGCCTCGCGGATCGGCTTCCCGACGTTGCGCGCCTCGTCCCGCGCCAGCTCCTCGGCGTTGTCGCGGATGAGATTCGAGAGCCGGAGGAGGATGCGTCCCCGCTCGCGAGTGTTCATCCGCTTCCACGGGCCGTCGTCAAATGCGCGCGCCGCCGCGCGCACCGCGCGGTCGGCATCCTCCGCGCTCTGCCGCGGCACGGTGGTCAGTGTCTCGCCCGTGGCGGGCTCGATCAGCTCGAAGGTGGACACGCGCGCTCCTTCTGCAAACCTCAGTCCGGCGGCAACATCTCCGCCGCGGGCTCGCCGCCGCCCAGCGTGTGCCACGCGATGGCGGCAAGGACGATCGCTGCGCCCGCGATGGCGAACCCGGACGGCTTCTCGCCGAGGGCGAGGAAGACCCAGAGCGGATTCGCGATCGGCTCGAGCATCCCCGTGAGCGAGGCCTGCGTGGCCGTCACGTGCTTCAGTCCCCGGACGAAGAGCGCGTAGGCCAGGCCGATCTGGAACACGCCGAGGCCTGCCAGGACGGCGAACGACTTCGGCGTCAGGGCCAGGTCGTTGACGACGAACGGCAGCACGCCGAGAGCGAGAACGGCGTTGCCCCAGGTGATGGCCGACTCGCTCGCGCCGTGCTCGCGGCGGAGGGCGAGGATCAGCCCGGCGAAGAAGACGCTGGAGAGGAGGGCCATGGCGTTGCCGGCCATCCCCTTGGCCTCGAAGCGACCGACGAAGAAGAGGGCCATGCCGGCCATGGCCACACCGATGGCGATCGCGTCGCGGGCGCGCATCGGCTCGCGCAGCACGAGCGGCGAGAGGAGCAGCACCCAGATCGCGCCGGCGTACTGGAGGAAGATCGCGTTCGCGGCGGTGGTCCATTTCGTGGCCACCACGAACGATGTCAGGCAGGCGCCGTAGCAGATGATGGCGATCACGAACGCGGCCGTCGATTTCCACCGCCTGCCGAGGACGCGTCCCCGGAAGAGCAGCACGAGGGTGATGGCGGCGAACAGGGAGCGGTAGAAGGTGACTTTCAGCGCCGGATCGGCGACCGCCTTGATGCCGATCCCGCCGCTCGACCAGAGCAGCGCCGCGCCGATGATGTAGAGGATGCCCTTGCGGCGCGGCGTCATTGCGCGCGCATTGTAGCCGCGGCGCTCTCCCGCCGGCGGTAGCGCATGGTGATGGCGATGCCCACCAGCCCATTGAGCAGCATCAGGGCGTTCGTGACCACGAAGACCCAGTTGTGCACGAGCCAACTGTAAATGGTGAAGCCGGCCGAGGCGGCGAGCTGCCCGACGAAGAGCCAGAGCGAGACGCCTTCACTCGTGCCGGCGTGCCACTGCTTCCAGACCTGTTTGGCGATCGTCAGGACGGGGATCACCGAGCTCGCCCAGCCGATCGCCTCGGTCATTGGTCAGTTCGCCATATA
>DATEOX010000720.1:0-5697 GCA_035273585.1 Thermoanaerobaculia bacterium | reverse complement strand
CCTGCTCGCCCGCGCCGCGCGGGCCATGAAGGAGGAGGAATGATGAAGATTGCGCTGATCGTCATTGGAAGCCTCGTCGTCGCCGTGTCGATCGTGGTGCTGATCGGCGCGCGCCTGCCGCGCAACCACGTCGCCGCGCGGGAGCGGCGCTTCGACTCCCCGCCCGCCGCCGTCTACGCCGCGATCCGCGACGTCGCCTCGTACGCGACGTGGCGCGGCGACGTGCAGCGCGTCGAGCTCCTCTCCGCCACGCGCTTCCGCGAGCACGGCAAGAACGGCGCCGTCACGTACGACGTGGTCGAAGACGTCCCCGGGCGCAAGCTCGTCACGCGCATCGCCGACCTCGACCTCGGCTATTCCGGCTCCTGGACGTACGAGCTCGCGCCGGAAGGCACCGGCACGCTGCTGCGCATCACGGAGAACGGCGAGGTCTCGAATCCGCTCTTCCGCTTCATGTCCCGCTACGTCTTCGGCCAGACGGCGACGATGGACGCCTACCTCGCCGCGCTCGGCAAGCACGTGCCGTGACACCCGCACGCCGTCGCGCATCCGACGACGTGAAAGCAGCTCCCCTCCGCATCGTGATGCGCGCGCGGATGGCCGCACGCGCAGAGCTCGTCGTCCTTGTCGAGCCCAGCGCGCTCCGCCTCCCACGCCTCCCGCTCCCCGGCCGTGCACGCCTCCAGCGCGGCGACGAAGCGCTCCAGCGCCGTCACCTCCTCGGCCGAGGCGCGGAGCTCGCCACGCGCGCTGCGGCGACGGGCGGCATCGCGCCAGAGGAGGTAGGCGTCGCGGAGCGCGGTCATGCGCAAATCATATGGAAGTTGTGACCAAAATCACTGGTTATTTGGATTCCAAAAGTACACTACGTGCTTTGCGTGAGACGCAAGGAGACCGAATGATCAGGAAAGCCCCGCTGTTCGTCGTAACGTGGCTCGCCGCCGCGAGCATCGCCCTGGCAGCGAATCGCGTCGTGCCTGTGGCCGGCCATCTGCCGGGTGCCAACGGCACGACGTGGACCACCGACCTCAGCCTCACCAACAACTCCAGCAGCACCGCCTTCGTCGACCTCGTCTTCCATCCCGCGGAAGGGGCGGCGCGGACGCGCACCATCTCGATGGCCGCCGGCCAGTCGCTGCTCATCGAGGACGCCGTGAACCCGGCCGACCTTCCCGGCGCCAATCCCGCGTCGTGGCTCGGCCAGCTCGAAGTGCGCTCCGCGTCGGACGTCACCGCCGAGGCGCGCATCTTCACCGCCGCCTCGAACGGCGGCACGTTCGGCAGCACGTTCCAGTCGTTCGATCCGGCCGCGCTGTCGGACAGCGGCTCGATCGCCGGCCTCATCGTCAGCGGCCGCTTCCGCACCAACGTCGCGTTCGCCAATCCGAACGACGTGCTCGTGACCTTCAGCTACACCTTGCGCGATCAGGCCGGCATCAGCGTCGCCACGCGGACCATCAGCGTCCCGGCGCACGGCACGATCCAGCTCTCCCTCTCCGATGACGTCGCCGCATCGTCCGATGACCGCCGCCTGATGCTGGAGTGGACCTCGACGCGCCCCGCGTACGTGGTGGGCAGCCTCGTGGACAACAAGTCGGGCGACCCGACGAACCTGCAGTCGATCGCCACCGGCTCGACGACGCTCTCGTTCCCGGTCGTGGGCAAAACGCCGGGCGGCCTCTCGACCTTCTGGGCCACCTCGGCCTCGATCAGCTCCACATCCGATCTCGCCGGCAGCGTGACGTTCCTCTATCAGGACAACGCGACCGGCACGAGCTTCACGAAGACGGTCCCCGTCCCGGCGCGGGGCACGATCCGGACGGACGACCTCAACGACTTCCTCGGCGCGCCTCTCGGCTCCGGCTCGCTCACCGTCACCGCGACGGTGCGCGTGGTCGGCGCGGTGCGCGTCTTCAACACGCAGACGGACGGCTCCACGTTCGGCTCCGCGGTGCTCCCCCAGAGCCCGGTCGTCGCCGCCAGCAAGGTGCGTATCCACGGCGTGCGCCGCGATGATCAATACCGCCTGAATGTGGCGATCTCGAACGGCGACGACGCGCTCGCCGCCGACGGCGTGGTCCGCCTCTTCGACGACCGCGGCCGGCAGGTGGAGGTCGAGCCGTTCCATGTCGAGCATGGGACGTCCGTGCAGGTCCCGCTCAGCGGCAACGCCACGGAGGTGCGCAGCGGGCAGGTGGAAGTGGAGACCGAGCACGGCGTGACCGTGACGGTGCTCGCCTCGAACATCGACAACCGCACCGGCGACACGGTGGTGCACGAGTCGGAGCAGGAGAACGAGCGGCAGTCGGAGCTGGAGATCCGGATGACCCCCTCCACGGCGCCGGCCGGCACGCCCGTGACGTTCACCGTCGGCAACGCGGCCAACATCACCAGCGTCGCCTGGAACTTCGGCGACGGCACGACCGGCTCGGGCGTCACGGCCACCCACGCCTACGCCTCGGCCGGCGAGTACGACGTCACGGCCACCATCACGCTCACCGGCGGCGCGATCGTCCGCGACCGGGAGGACATCCACATCACCGGCAGCGGCACCACGACGCCGACGCAGGGCGCGATCGACTTCACCTGGTCGCCGTCCTCGCCCACGGTCGGGCAGCAGGTGACGTTCACCGCTTCCGGCACCGCGAACGGCGGCACGTTCAAGTGGAAGTTCCCGGGCGACGTCCGCCCGACCGGCAGCGCCGTCACGTTCACGTTCAATGCGCCCGGCTCGTACGAGGTGGAGCTGGAGCTCGAGCACTCCGGCGCCGAGACGGTCGAAGTGAAGCACATCGTGACGGTCGGCAGCAGCGGCGGCACGACCAATCCCGGCGGCGGCGCGGCGGTGACGTCGATCGACTTCACCTCGTCGCCCGCCACGCCGAAGGCCGGCCAGCCCGCGACCTTCACCGCCACGTTCAACACCACGCCGCCGTCCGGCTCGACGGTAAAGTGGCGCTTCCCCGACGACGCCCGCCCGACCGGCAACCCGGTGACCTTCACCTTCTCCGCCCCCGGCACCTACAAGGTGCGCGCGGAGCTGGAGCACGCCGGCGACCCGTCCATCGAAAAGGAGAAGACGATCACCGTCGTCCCCTGAGCGGAAATGTAGGGCCGGCTCTCCAGCCGGCCCTTTTTCACTTCGCCAGACTGCTCCGAATCAGCTCCGCCAGCCGCACGCCGGCCATCTGCAGCCGCTCCTCGACGGTCTTGTCGAAGCGGTCCTGGTAGGCCTGCTTCAGCGTCCGGATGTGATGCTCGGGCCGGCACCAGTCGCCCTCGTCGCCGCTCACCCACTCGCAGTAGTCGACCGGCTTGGAGGTGGTGATCGCGTACGACTCCTCGGCCCAGGCGATCGGCTTCATGTCCGCGGTCCAGGCGCTCTGCTGCTCGCCGCCGATCTCCTCGGCCAGGCGGTCGGCGAAGACGCGCCAGCCATCCTCCCCTTCCGCGGTCATGAGGATGCCGCTGTCCCAGACGCTGTGCAGGTTCTTCGACTTGTACAAGCCGCCGTGGATCGGCTTGATGTTGTTGCCGCCGAGGTCGTCGCTGAAGCTGACGTGCAGCGGCTGGTGGACGTCGCCCACCCAATGCCCGAGGAAGAACAGCGCCTCGGCGCGTTTCTGATCGCCGAGCGTCTTGCGCCCGAGGCGCTCCTCGTGGAAGCCGATGGCGAAGGTGACGCAGTCGTCGTCGCAGAACTCGTCGCCGACGTGGCGCACCTCGCGCGGGACGTTGAGGAAGTGCCAGTCGTTGAAGCGGTTGAAGCGCGTCCACCCCTCGACGCCGTCCCGCGCCTTAGCCCGCGCGTCGTCGGCGAAGATGCAGGCGTGGGGGAAGGAGCTCGGGCGCGGGGTGTCGTCCGGCATCGTGTAGAGATCGGTCAGCCGGTCGACCTCCTGCTGCTGGCTCTCATCGAGCAGGTCGTAGGCGATGCGGCAGACGATGCGGTGGCCGTCCGGCCCCCAGGCGAGCGCGGCCGGGGCAAGGGTGAGCGAGATGAGGAGCGCGAGCGGGACGCGTTTCATGACCGGCACCTCCGTAGTTGTAGGGGAACGCGATCAGAATACATCAGCGCGGCACCCCTCATGCTAAGTTCCGCGTCCGATGCGCAGCCTCGACCATCTCCTCGCCAACAACCGCGCCTGGGCGGCGGACGTCACCCGCGAAGACCCCGGCTTCTTCGCCCGCCTCGCTGACCAGCAGGCCCCGCAATACCTCTGGATCGGCTGCTCCGACAGCCGCGTGCCGGCCAACCAGATCGTCGGCCTGCTGCCGGGCGAGATGTTCGTCCACCGCAACGTGGCAAACGTCGTCGTGCACACGGATCTCAACTGCCTGTCGACGATCCAGTTCGCGGTGGACGTCCTGCGCGTGGCGCACATCATCGTCTGCGGCCATTACGGCTGCGGCGGCGTCCTCGCCGCCCTGCGCGACGAAAAGCTCGGCCTCATCGACAACTGGCTCCGCCACGTGCAGGACGTGCGCAAGAAGCACCGCGACGAGCTCCAGGCGATCGAGTCCGAGGAGCTCCGCCACCGCCGCCTCTGCGAGCTGAACGTGACCGAGCAGGTAGCCAACGTGAGCAACACGACCGTGGTGCGCGACGTCTGGGCGCGCGGGCAGTCGCTGACCGTACACGGGTGGATCTACGACGTGCGCGACGGGCTGCTGCGGGATCTGGAGATCGAGTGCCGAAAATGATGCAGCGTTCGGCGCCTACCGATGCCACCGGAAGCCGCGCCTGACATTGGAGGATGTTCGGCCGGTTCTGCGGATGATGCGTGCACGCACGGCTGCTCAGTGCTGCGACGCGAGCCTCGACTCGATCCGCCTGTCGGGCACGAGCCACATGAGCGCCACGATGGCGTAGAGCGCGTCGGCGATGAGGGGATGGACGAAGGCCAGGACGATGCCGGCCAGGTAGAGGGCCATCGACGTCTTGCCTTTGAGGTCGCCGCCGACGGCCTGGGCGAGCGGAGAGGACCGGCCTTCGTACGCGATGATCCTCATCTGCAGGATCGTGTAGGCGACGGCCGCGGCCAGAAGGACCGCGCCGTAGATCGCCGTGGGAAGAGAGGCGAAGTGGCTCTCGCCCATCCAGGTCGTCACGAACGGCACGAGCGACAACCAGAACATCAGGTGCAGGTTGGCCCACAGGACGCTGCCGCTCACGTGCTTCGTGGCGTGAAACATGTGGTGGTGGTTGGACCAGTAGATGCCGAGGAAGACGAAGCTCATCACGTACATGAGCAGCGTGAACACCGTCTGCCGGACCGCGGTCCAGTCCGTGCCGTGCGGGACCTTCAGCTCCAGCACCATGATCGTGATGAGGATGGCGATGACGCCGTCGCTGAACGCTTCCAAACGGGTTGTGGTCATGCACCACTATTACATCAAAGGATGCGCCCTCTCCAACAGCGTCGTCGCCCCCGCCGCGTCGAGGGGCCGCGAGAAGTAGAAGCCCTGCGCGTAGTCGATGCCGAGGCCGCGCATGCGCTCCACCTGTTGGGCGCTTTCCAGGCCTTCCACCGTCACCTCCATGCCCAGGACGCGGGCCAGGTTGCCGATGGTGCGAACGATCTCGTCGGCGCGCGTGCCTTCCACGTCCGCGGCGAGGAAGGAGCGGTCGATCTTGAGCAGGTCGAAGGGGAAGCGGCGCAGTGTCGATAGCGATGAATAGCCGGTGCCGAAATC
>DATEOX010000719.1:0-6678 GCA_035273585.1 Thermoanaerobaculia bacterium | reverse complement strand
CATCGATGCCCTCTCTGCGACTCCGTCGCGCGTCCGCGCCCTGATCGAAGGCCTCTCGGAGGCGGAACTGTCCTTCACCCCCGGCCCCGACACGTTCTCCATCCGCGAGAACGTCGCCCATCTGCGCGACATCGACCTCCTCGGCTACGAGCAGCGCGTGGCGCGCACGCTCGACGAGTTGGAACCGCACCTGCCGGACCTGGACGGCGCGGCGCTGGCCATCGAGCGGGATTACGCGCATCAGCCGGTCGGGCCGGCGCTGGAGGCGTTCGCCGCCTCGCGGGCGCGCTCGATCGCGCGCCTCCGTCGTGCCGCCGAGGCCGATCTGGCGCGGACGGCGGTCTACGAAGGGACGGGCGTGGTCACGCTGCGCCGCATCCTGGAGCTGTGGATCGAGCACGACGCCGGGCATCTTCACGACATCGAGCTGCTGCTGGCCGGCGAGAACCCTTCGCGCCTGGCCTCGTAAACATCAGGCGTGCGGAACCTGATCGCGATCCTCCATCGCCCGGCGGAGACGATGCAGCGCATCCTGGCCCAGCCGCGGGACCGGATGGTCATCCCCCTCGTGCTGCTGGCGGCGCTCGCGGACGGTCTGCGCAGCGTGTCGACGGATGACCTCCGCCACACCCCCTTCCCGCCCCACGTCGTCGGCATCGTCATCCTCGTCTGCATCGCCGTGCTCCTCGCCGCGGTGGGCATCTTCTACGGAATGGCCTGGGTGGTGACGATGGTCGGCCGCCTCTTCGATGGCGAAGGCACCTTCCGCGCCGTCCGCTCCTCGCTGGCCTGGGGCCTCGTCCCGGTGGTGCTGTCGCTGCTCTACCGCGTCCCGCTCCTGTTCCTGCCCAAACCGCCATGGCTGGTCGCCGTGATCGTGGTGCTGCAGGCCGCGGTCTTCCTCTGGTGGGTGGCCCTGACCAGCATCACGGTCGCCGAGGCCCACCGCTTCTCCGCCTGGACCGCCCTCGGCACGCTGGCCCTGTCGTCGCTGGCGCCGCTCGTGGTGGTGGGGGCAGCGGCGTTGACGATGGTGATGAAGCGGTAAGGGGGCGTCAACGGCGGTTCAGTTCCGCACACGTATCGACGTACGGCTCGTTGATCAAACGCTTCCACTCGTCGGGCGAGAGGGAGCGGCCGAGGGTCCGGCAGACGCTCAATGCTGCTGAACGCCCGTCGCGATGGATCGTCCGTGGCAAGCCGTCCATGCCGATGACAACCGGATCGTGGCTGCCGGCCGGAAGGGTGACGTCGCCTGCGAGGAACGGCAGGCCCAACTCGAAAAGCGGCCGGCGCGTCGCCGTGTCGTAAATGGATAGTTTGTTGGGTCTGATGGTCGTGACCGCAAGCTCCTTTCCATCTCCGGAGAGCGCCATCGAGGAGAGATTCTCGAGCGGCATCCGCCACTCCGGCGTGGCGTCGGCGCGGAGCGGCCAGCGTTCGATGTAACCGCGTGCGGAGACGATGCCCGATGTGCCGTCCGGCGAAAGGGCGACGAGCGCGGCACCGCCTCCGCCCGGTTGCGTCTGCCGCTTGCCGCCGACACTGCCGACGACGACGGTCGTCTTCTGACGGAGGTCGTGTTTCCAGAGCGCGTAATAAATGTCTACGCCCACGAGCGTGGAGTCGTCGCCGGAGAAGGAGAGCCGGTGCGTCATGCCCGGGGCGACGAACGCGTCGATCTCTTTCCCGGTCGCGGATGCGACGACGCGGATGATACCCGCCGGCATGATCCCCGCCGACGCGGCGAGCGTGCCGTCCGGACTGACGGCCACCGCCATCGTGATCAGATCTTTCGCGCCGTTTCGGACGACGCCGGTGCGGGTGTCGAATATCTGCATGGCCGAGCCGATCGAGCCGGTGAGTCCCGGCAGCAGGGCGATCGCGGCGGTCCGGCCGTCGGCGGAGAGGTCGCCCACCGGCTGAAAATCGGCGCCGAGCTCGCGACGGACGAGATCGCGTCCGGTGGCCAGATCGCGCACGGCGAGGCGGCGTCCCTGGCGCAGAAGGGCATGCTTCCCATCCTCGGCGAGAACGAAGGCCATGTCTTTCGGATCATGCTCGGGCGGTACGCGCCAGGCGCGCGTGATCCCGTTCTCGTTCGTGAAGACCCGGTCAGGCGATGAGGCAACGGGTCCGGAGGCCACGATGCGCAGCAGCTCGCGCGCATCAGCGTCGCGGCTGCGGATGGAGATGACTTCAGGGTCACGAATCATCACGCCGCCTCCGGTGAGAGCGGCGTTGACGGAGCCGGTGGGAGGGAGCGGTATGCTCCACTGCTGTTGCATGCCGCCGTTCGCGCCGCCACGACGACGAAAGTACGTGACGGCGGTCGCGGGCGACTCGGTCAAGCCGACCACGCCCGTTACGATCACCAGTTCCGAGCCGTCGTCGGCCAATACTCCCTGATAAACCGAGGCGGGCAGCGGAATCGGTTTGTCCGTCTCTCGCGGCTTTGCAGTGATGTCGAAGAAGTGCAGCTCGCGTCCGCGCTCGACGGCGAGCATCCGGTCGTCGCGCGAGATGAAGACGCTGCCGGAGCCGGCGCCGGGGAGGTCGATCCGCTGGGCGGGGCGCTCCGGATGGCGACGGTCGTGGATCTCGAGCGTTTCGTCTACCCACACGGCCAGGCGATCCGTTCCTGTTGCCACGGAGCGCTCTCCGGCGATGCTCCGCCTGTGTCCCGCGACCGCCTTCCGCTGCGGGTCGATCAGCGCGATGCCGTCCGGGCAGGAGAGGGCGATCATCGGCGGAGCATCTTCTGCGCTGACCGAGCAGCGGTCGTCGCGCCAGATCATCGCTCCCGTCGCGGCGTCGAGCACGCGTATCCCGCCCTCTCCCATGGCCGGAATCTCGAACAGCCACCGGCCGTCGTGACTGACGACCAGTTCCTCCCGCGGAAATGCCTGAGGCGTCTGCCACTCGATCGTGGCAACGAGCGGGGTCAACTCGGCGACGAGCTCAATCGCCTCCGGCGTGAAGCTGCGGCGGAGCGACTCGGCGGCCAGGAGCAGGATCGTGTCCGGCGGCGTGTCCCGCGCGCTCCACGCGCTTCGCGCCGCGTTGGAGATCTGTCGCGCGGTGGCGATCGACCGTTGTTGCTCCGCCGCCTGCCGTTGCGTCCGCACATCTTTCCTGGCCAGACGCGTGACCACGACCGTCCCGAGCATGGCGAGGACGACAACGGCCGCCGCCGCGGCGGCGCTTCGCCATAACCGGCGGGAACGCGTGACGTAGCGGAATGCCGCAAAGATGCTTCGCACCACTGCCCGGTCGGGACGCGCAGCCTCCAGCGCTGCCGCCGATTCGTCGAGGTGAGACAAACCGACGAGCAGGCTGCCCCAGTGACAACGGCGCAACGCGTCGGCAACGTCGACGACGAGAATCGGGCGGCCGGTGCTGCGGAACTCGGCGATCTCCTCCGCAATCGCCTCGGAACGGGCGGATGCCGGCGAGGCGATGACGACGAGCATCGTCGCCGAGCGCAGCTCGCGGCGGACGCGCTCGGAGATCACTTCTCCCGGCTCGCTGCCGTAACGGTCGACGTACACCGCCAGGCGGCGGGAGAGCCTGCTGGCAAGGGCCACTGCGTACTCGCCCGCGTCTTCGTGCGAGTGGGAGATGAAGATGTCGACGCCGAAGAAACGGCGCAGCCGGACCGCGGCGCTCATGCATTCACGGAGTGTCGCGAGCGCGCATGTTCCCTACCGCGCCGCGCATGCGAGAATTTCGATCATGCGCACACAGCGAATCGGCATCCTGATCTTCGACGACTTCGAGCCGCTGGACGTCTGGGGATTCGCGGAGGCCTTCACCATCGCCCGGTTCGTCGGGAAGGACCGTTCCGAGCGGCCGTTTCCATTCGAGGTCGTGTTCATCGCGGCGGAGAAGCGGCCGATCCGCTCATCGAACGGACCGAAAGCCATGCCGGACTACGACCTCGGGGAGGCGTCGGCGGAAGCCTTCGACGTGCTGATGGTGCCGGGCGGCATGGGCACGCGCACCATCATCAATGATCAGCCGCTGCTCGAGTGGCTCGTGGCCATGGACAAACGGGTGGCCATCATGGCCTCGGTCTGCACCGGCGCGGCGCTCCTGGCCAAAGCCGGTCTGCTCGACGGCAGGCCCGCGGCGACGAATCACGCAGCATTCGCCTGGGTCGTGCAGCAGGGGCCGGACGTCCTTTGGGACAGCGTCTCCCGCTGGGTCGACGCCGGCCACTACGTCACCTCGGCCGGCGTCTCCGCCGGCACCGACATGGCCTTCCATCTCGTGTCCCGCCTCGCGGGACGGGCGGTGGCCGAGAACGCGGTGCGGGCGGCGGAGTACGACTGGCACCGAGATCCGCAGGAGCCGATCGTCTATCCGCCGCAGGCGAAGGTGAAACGGCCGGGCAGCGCGTAGTCGGGTCAGCGGTCGGCGTTCTGGCGGGAGAAGCTGAAGCTCATGATCGCCCGATCCGACAGGACGGTCGTGGAGTGAAGGGAGAGGAACGATCCGAACGCCTGGCCGTTCGGCTCGAGCGCGGTCCCGAACACCGGCCGCCGCGACTGGCGGTAGGAGCCGACGACGCTGCTCCAGTCCACCGGCTGCGCGGTCGTCTTCAGGGTGATCTCGGAGAGGCCGGCCGACTTCGCACCCGGCAGAATCGCGCCGGCGCCGAAAAACCAGAGGCGGTCACGGACGATCTCTCCTCCGAGCGTTCCTTCATAGCCCCGGCCGAGGCCGAGGGCCAGGGAGCCGGAGAGAGCGCGCGGCGCCTTCGTGATCAGCTTCATGTCGCCGCCGGAGGCGCGGCCGAACTCCGCGCCGCCCGGCGCCGCCTGCGCAAACATCGTCGCCGTCGCGACCAGAGCAACGAGCAGGACGAGCAGTGGGGCGCGCATGACAGCGTATTCTACGTCCCCTTCTACGAGAACCCCTTCGGCCTCTCGTCGATCGTCGTGGCGATGTCGATCAGGCTGGCGGTGAAGATCGGGTCGTCCGTCTGCAGGTACGTCGGGCCGCCGGCGGCTTTGATCGTGAGGATGTTGTTGTCGACGTCGACCTCGACGTCGTCGATCTGCGACAACGGGATGTCGCTGTGCCTCTTGCCGTCGATCACGACGCGTTTGTTCGTGATGTAGACGCCGCAGGCGGCGACGGGGACGAGCTTCTCGACCTTCCCCTCGCGGCGGCGCTTGAGGACCTGGCCGCGGGCGCTGTGGATGCAGTACTCGCGGTAGCCGAGCTTGATGGGACATTGCTGCTTGGGGAGGTCGTGCTTCGTGACGCCGCGCAGCTTGCGGAACTCCTCGGCGGCCTTCGTCTCCAGCGGGACGTCGCGGTCCCAGAGGTTGAAGGCCTTGCGCAGCTCCTTGAGCTGCTCCTCCTGCGCCTCGCCGAGGCGGTCGTCGGCGAGGAGGTGCCACACGAGCACCTCGTAGAGCTGGGAGCGGACGTCGAACGCGTCGTCGGATGAGAGGCCGGTGGCGTAGGCCACGCGGTCCATGAGGCGGGTGACTTCCGGCGCGCGGGCGACGCCCTCCCGCCCAAGGGTCTCGAAGCCGATCTGGAGCACGGTGTCGCGCGCCGCGGGGGCCCACACCCTGTACGGGAGGTCGAGCGACTTGCGCTCCTGGGCCACCCTGTTCAGCGCCTCCTCCGTCGGGCCGCGCCGCACTTCCTCGAGCGCGGCGGCGTAGGCGGCGAGGATCTCGCGGTGCTTGCGGTCGCGCTCCTCATGCTCGGCCCGCTCGCGCTCTTCCTGGGCCCGGATGACCCGCCGCTGCTGGGCGGTGAGGACGATGGGGATGGCGATGAGGATCAGCCCGAGAATGACCTCGATCCAGCCCTGCGGCCGGTGCTGGAGGAGGAGGCTCGCGCCGGCCAGGAGCAGGAGCGCGCCGATGGCGATGAGACCGATGAAGCCCCAGCCGCGGGCGGAGTCGGGACGAAGCGAGGACCAGAACGGCGTCGAGGCGATGCTCTTCGCCTGGGGCATGGTGGGGGAGCCGACGCCGGTCGTATCGGCGAAATAGAAGCTGCGCATCCGCCGGCGGAGGAACTCACCGGCCGGCCCGGTGCTCAGCGCCGGGTCGGTGTCGATGGTCTCGAGCGGAATGCGGGGGGTGACTCCGAATCGTACCGGCCCGTTGGCGAGCCACTTCTGCACGTAAAACGTCACGGCGGTGCAGAGCGCTGCAAGTCTGCTGCCGCCCCCCAGGGCGCGCCGCCCATCGGAATCGTCTTCACCACCCGCAGCGACGCCACATCCACCACCGACACGTCCTTCGAGATGCCGTTCGCGGTGTAGAGCTTGCGGCCATCTTCGGTGATGGCGATGCCCCAGGGGCGCTGGCCGACGGGGATGGTGCGGATGACGGCCAGCGTGGCGGTGTCGATCACGGCGATGCTGTTGCCGCGGCCGGTGGCGACGTAGAGCCGCTTCTCGTCCGGCGACAGCACGAGTCCGACCGGCTTGTCGCTCTTGCCCAGGCGGATCTTCTTCACCACCCGGTGATCCTGGAGGACGTCCACCGCGCCGCCGATCTCGCAGGTGACGAACGCGCGCGACGAATTGCGGGTGAAGACGGCCGCGCGCGGACGCGCGTCGACCAGCACGTTCGTCTTCACCTTCGCCGCCTTCGCATCGATGACCGTGATGGTGTTGCTCGTCTCGCCCGTGACGTACACCCA
>DATEOX010000718.1:0-4105 GCA_035273585.1 Thermoanaerobaculia bacterium | reverse complement strand
GTTGCCGAACTGCGGGTCGTCCGTGCCGCCGCGGGCGAGCTGGCCGGCGTCGGGGGCGGAGGCGAGGAACTTCGCGCCCGTCACGCGGCGCAGCTCGGCGATGCCGCCCGCATGATCGAGGTGCGCGTGGCTGTTGAGGATCAGGCGGACGTCGCGCGGGTCGAAGCCGAGCTTGCGGATGTTGGCCACGATCATCGGCGCCGTCTGGGCGAAGCCGCCGTCGAGCACGATGTGGCCCTTCGGCGTGGCGATCAGGTACGAGGTGACGTCCGACGCGCCAACGTAATAGACGTTGCCGACGATGCGGAACGGCTCGACGGGGTCATTGCCCGTCGGCGAGGCGGCGGCCGTCGCGGCGAGGAGGAGTATCGCGAGCATCGGCGCATTCTACCGACAGCAGCGAGATCGCCTCGCGGTAGCCGTGCAGCGTCCCGACGTCGACGTACGCCGTCCCCGCCCGCACCGCCCGCGCCCGCCCCCCCTGCGCCAGCCACTCGTTGACCAGCGTCCCGATGTAGTGGTCCGACGCGCCGCGGGCCAGCCACAGCTCCCGCAGCGACGCGAGCACCGACGCCCGCAGCTTGAACGCCCCCCAGATCCAGTGCGACGCGGCCCCCGGCTGCTTGACCTGGATCTCGCGCACGTCGCCGCGCTCGTCCATGACCACCGCATCGAAGAGCTCCGGCCGCTCGACGGGAAAGCAGAGGAACGACAGGTCGTCATCGCCGAGCGCATCGAAGCCGCTCTCCGGGAACCAGACCGTGTCCGGCAATCCGACCAGCACCTGCTCGTCCGGTGGGATGAACGGCAGCGCGTGGAAGATCGCGTCGCACAGGCCGTTCGGCTGCTGCTGCACTGCGTAGCAGATCGATGCCGCGCCGATGCCGCCGCCGTAGTACGAGACGATGTCCGACTTGCCGGGGGAGATGACGAAGCAGATGCGCGTCGCGCCGGCGATGAGCATCCGCTCGACGAGGTACTCGCTGACGGCGCGCGGCCGCTCGGCCTGGCCGTCGAAGCGGCTGCCCACCGGCAGCAGCTCCTTGCTGAATGCCAGCGGCTGGATGCGGCTGCCGACGCCTGCTGCCGGAACGATGCCCCACATGTCCTACCTCCCCTCGACCGTCGTCACCAGTTCCTCCGCCCGCCGCTCCGCGGTGTGATCGGCGAGCACCCGCCGCCGCGCCGCCTCGCCGATGCGCGCCAGCTCGGCGTCCGGCAGCGACATGGCCTCGATCGCCTCGTCCGTCGTCCCCGCGCAGAGGATCTCCGTCCCGACGTCGAAGAACTCGCCGAGGCCGTCCCAGGTGTCGGTCAGGATGGGCGTGCCGCAGGCGGCGGCCTCGAAGAGCCGTCCGGATGGGCAGTGGCCGTACTTCGCCATCGCGCCGCGCGTCACGTTCAGGGTCAGCCGCGATGAGCAGTAGAACGCCGGATGCTCCGGTGGTGGGACGTGTTCGAGGAACCAGATGTTGTCCGTCCAGGGGAAGTCGCGTGGATACATCGAGCCGCCGATGACGAAGCGCCGCGAGGGCAGCTTGCGCGCGGCGCCGACGAGCAGCCGCTCGACCCCTTCCTGCCGGTCGGCGGCGTACGTGCCGAGGTAGCTGAGGTCGGCCTCGTAGCGCGGGAGCGGCGCGACCGGATGATGCGCGTGCAGGTCGACGCTGCCGTACAGCGGCACCGCGCGGCGCGCGCCGAGGCGGTCGCGCAGCGCGTCGAGGGAGCGGCCGCCGGTGAAGCTGAGGACGAGGTCGAACCGTGACAGCCCGCCCGGCGGCAGGTACTCGACGGTCTCGCCGCGGTCGAGGCGGTCGAGAGTGATGGGGGTGTCGAGGTCGTAGAAAACGCTGACGACATCATGCTTCGCCATGAGGTCCGCGGCGGCGAGCGCGTCGGGGCAGTACGAGGTGACCATGGCCACGTCGGCGTCGCGCAACGAATCCATGATCTCGACCCAGTCGCGGTAGAGGATCAGCTCCCATCCTTGCCCTTGATGCAAATCGCGGGTCTTCCCGTAGTACGGCACGTCGCGCTCGCAGAAGACGGCCTGATGCCCCATCGCCGCGAGAGAGCGGAGCAGTCCGCGCCACAGCGTGGCGTGGCCGTTTCCCCACGAGGAGCTGACGGTGAGGCCGAAGATGACCAGCTTCATGTTTGCGCCAAACGCAAAAGCAAGTCGCGAGCCGCCTGACGTAAAATCCGCCGCTCCTATGACATGCACCGTCCTGCGCACCATCGCGGATCTCGAGGCGATCGCTGAAGAATGGAAGGCGCTCTGGCGCCGCGCGCCGAACGCGACGCCCTTCCAGTCACCGATGTGGCTGCTGCCCTGGTGGCATCGCTTCGGCGGCCAGGAGCTCCACGCGGTTGCCGTCCGCAACACGGATGAGCTCACCGCCCTCGCCCCGCTCTACATCCTCCGCGAGGACGACGAGTCCCTCGGCCTCCTCCTCGGCACCGGCGTCTCCGACTACCTCGACATCCTCGGCAAGGACGGCTCCGACGTCACCGCCGCGATCGCCGCGGCCGACTGCCAGCTCTGGGATCTGCAGCAGCTCCGGCCTTCATCGCCGCTGCTCGCCGCGCCGGCGCCGGACGGCTTCACGGAATCAACCGAGGAGCAGGACCGCTGCCCCATCCTCCCGCTGGAAGGCGAGCTGCTGTCGACGCACGCGCGCAAGAAGCTCCGCTATTACCGCCGCGTGCTGGAGCGCGAGGCGCCGGTCCTCTACGAATCCGCGACAGAGGGCAACCTCGACGAGCTGCTCACCGCGCTCTACGAGCTCCACGCCGCGCGCTGGCGGCAGCGCAACCTCCCCGGCGTCCTCGCCGATCACATCATCCAGTCCTTCCACCGCGAGGTCGCCCGGGCCATGCTCGCCGAGAACACGCTGCGCATGTACGCGATACGCATCGGCGAGCGGATCGCCGCAGTCTTCTACGGCTTCTCGCATCAGGGCACGACTTACTACTACCTGAGCGGCTACGACCCGGCCTACGAGAAGCGGAGCATCGGCAACGTGCTCGTCGCGCACGCCATCGAGGAAGCGGTCCGGGAAGGCGCGCACACGTTCGACTTCCTGCGCGGCGCGGAGGAGTACAAGTACGCGTGGGGAGCGCAGGACCGAATGAACAGGCGCCGGATGCTCATCCGCTCATGAAGACCAACGCGGCGCGGCTGCTCGACTCGCTCGGCATCGCGTACGAGGTGCGCGAGTACGAGGTCGATCCCGACGATCTCGCCGCCGAGTCAGTGGCGCGAAAAGTCGGGCTGCCGCCGGAGCAGGTGTTCAAGACGCTCGTGGCGCGCGGCGACAAGCACGGTGTCTGCTTCGCGGTCGTCCCCGGCGACCGGCAGCTCGACCTCAAGGCGCTGGCCCAGCTCTCCGGCGACAAGAAGATCGATACCGTGCCGCTCAAGGACGTCCAGCCGCTGACCGGCTACATCCGCGGCGGCGTCACCGCGCTCGCGGCGAAGAAGGTGTACCCCGTCTTCGCCGACGAGACGATCGAGCTGTTCGATGTGATCTCGGTCTCGTCCGGCGTCCGCGGCGCGCAACTCATCCTCGCGCCGGCCGATTACCTCCGCGCCACCGGCGCGAAAGTCGGCGCGATGGCGAAGGAGAAATAGCGGTCACTCCACCGTCGGCACGGTGAAGGTGAACACGGCACCACCGCGCGGCTCGTTGCCCGCCCACACCTTCCCGCCATGCGCCTCGATGATGCCGCGCACGATCGCCAGGCCGAGGCCGGCGCCCATGTGTGCGGTCTTCTTCGCCTGCCAGTAGGGGCGAAACACGTTCTTGAGGTCCGCCTCGGGGATGCCGGGGCCGGTGTCGCGGACGCGGAAGCGGACGCACGAGCCGTCGCGCGTCGCTTCGACGGTGATCGTCCCCCGCTCGGGCGTGAACTTGATGGCGTTGCCGATCAGGTTGCCGAAGACCTGCAGCAGGCGGTCGCGGTCGCCGCAGATGAGCGGCAGCGGCGAGGCGATCTCGCTGACGATGCGCTGTCCCTTCTGCGCCGCGAGCGGCTCATGCGACTCGGCGGCGAAGCGCACCAGCTCCTCGGCGTCGAGCTTCTCCGCCTCGACGGCGAAGCT
>DATEOX010000717.1:0-3221 GCA_035273585.1 Thermoanaerobaculia bacterium | reverse complement strand
CGGCGCATGCGCAAGCTCCTTCTTCTCCTTCTCCTCATCGCAGGCATCGCCGACGCGCAGACCATCGACGGCAAAGCGGTCGACAAGCTCGTCATGACGACGATGAGCAAGTGGCAGATCCCCGGCGCGGCGGTGGCCATCGTCAAGGACGACAGGGTCGTCTACGCGAAAGGCTTCGGCGTCCGGACCGTCGGCGGGAGCGAGAAGGTGACGGAAGACACCCTGTTCGGCATCGGGTCGACCTCGAAGGCCTTCACCTCCGCGGCGATGGCCATCCTGGTGGACGAGAAGAAGATGGCCTGGGACGACCCGGTGCGGAAGCACGTCGAGTACTTTCACCTCAGCGACCCGTGCGCCGACTCGCTGGTCACCATGCGCGACATCGTCTCCCACCGCACCGGCCTCTCGCGGCACGACGAGCTGTGGGACGACGCGCCGTGGTCGCGCGAGGAGATCATCCGCCGCATCGGCCAGGTAAAGCTGACCAAGCCCTTCCGCAGCGCCTATCAGTACCAGAACATCATGTTCCTCACCGCCGGCGAGGCGGTCGCCGGGGCGGCGAAGACTCCGTGGAACGACTTCGTGAAGCGGCGGATCTTCGAGCCGCTGGGGATGACGCGGACGGTGATCTCCACCGCCGACTGGAACGCATCGAGCGACCGCGCGAACGGGCATCGCTGGGACCGCGCGCAACAGGCGGCCATCGTCCAGACGTACGTCGATGACGACAACATCGCGCCCGCCGGCGCGATCAAGTCGAGCGCGCGGGACATGGCGCAGTGGGTGCGCTTCCAGCTCGCCAACGGCACCGTCGACGGCAAGCGCATCGTCTCGGCGGAGGCGCTGGGCGAGACGAAGACGCCGCAGACGGTCATCCGTCTGGAGGGGGACTCGAAGGACAACAACCCGGAGACGAACGTGCAGTCGTACGCCATGGGGTGGAACGTGCAGGACTACGCCGGCGACCTGCTCATCGCGCACGGCGGCGCACTGAACGGCTTCCGCGCGCAGGTCGACCTCCTGCCGAAGCGGAACGCCGGCTTCGTGGTGCTGATCAACGAGGGGCGCGGGCTGGCCACGGTCGCCCTGCGCAATGCCATCGCCGACCTCCTCCTCGGACGCCCGCCGCGCGACTGGGACGCGTACTACCTGGCCAACGACCGCCGCTCGGACGAGAAGGACGAGCAGCGGAAGCGCGAGCGGCAGGCGAAGCGCCAGCGCGACACGCATCCGTCGCATCCGCTCGCCGACTACGCCGGCGCTTACGAGAACGCCGGCTACGGCACGGCCACCATCACCGTGGAGAACGACCAGCTCCTCCTTCGCTGGAGCCGGCTGGCCGTGCCGCTGACGCACTTCCACTACGACACGTTCGAAGCGATCTCCGAGGCGGCGGACGTCGACGAGCAGGTCGTCTTCCGCCTCGGGAGCGATGGCGAGGTGGCGGGGATGACCCTCTTCGGCGAGGACTTTACGCGGCGCAAAGAGCGATGAGGACCAGCATGTGCATACGCGCTGGGAGCGATGGAGGAGAGAGCACTGCCGCGCGTGTTGGTCGCGGACGATGAGCAGGCCATCCGCACCCTGGTAGCGCGGATGCTGCGCCGGGCCGGCTTCGAGCCGGTGGAGGCAGCGGACGGCGAGCAGGCCATCGAGCTGCTCGACGGCGGCGGCTTCGACGCGGCGGTAATCGACCTGATGATGCCCCGCGTGGACGGCTTCGGCGTGGTCGACCATCTCATCGAGACGCAGCCGCGCATGGTGGAGAAGACCATCGTCATGACCGCCTTCCCCAGGACCGCGGCGCGGGAGCGCCTGCATCACCTCTGCAGCATCGTCTCGAAGCCGTTCGAGATGGAGGAGCTGGTGTCGATGGTGCGGGACTGCGCAGGCCGCTGAGGCGTCAGGCGAGGCCGAATCCGCGCACGGGAGCAGTCACCCTCCCGTCGCCGCCTTCACCGTCTCCACCAGCTCGTCGATGTCGAACGGCTTGCGCACCACGGCCTTCACCACGTTCGGGTCGAGGCCGGCCAGGGCGGCGGGGCCGGCGGCGGAGCAGATCACGACCGGGGTGGGGGTGACGCCGGCGGAGAGGAAGTCGATGACGTCGCGTCCGCTGACGGCGGGCATCATCAGGTCGAGCACCACCGCCGCGTATGCCTTCTGCTTTAGCAGGCCGATGGCCTCGGCGCCGTTCGAGGCAAGCTCGGTCGAGTACCCGAACCGGCGCAGCACCGCCTGGAGCAGGTTCTGCGTCGGCTCGTCGTCCTCGACGATGAGAATGCACGTGTCGATTGCCAAAGCGGCGACAACTTCGCACAAATGAGGGTGCTTTTCAAACTAGAACTTCGCCGCCTCCTGCACGATGGCGTCGATCTGCCTGACGGCCTCGTCCGCATCCGCGGCGTTGTGATTGATGATGACGGAGAAGTAGCGGTAGCCGCCGCGCTCGCCGCGGATGATCCCGCTGAGCGCGTTCACGCCGAAGACCGTGCCGGTCTTGGCCCGCACGCGCGCCTCCAGGCCCGGCAGCCGCCGGCGCAGCGTCCCCGACTCGCCCGGCGTGGCGAGCAGCGACCACCAGACGTTCCGCCGCGCCGGGGCGTTCATCCAGCGCAACATCCTCACGATCGCCTGCGGCGTGGCCAGGTCGTCCGGCGCGAGGCCCGACCCATCGACGAAATGCGTCTCGTCGGCGGCGATGCCCGCCTCGTCGCGGATCAGGCGCTGCTCTCTCGCGAACGCCTCGGCGTACGCGCCGCCGCCGGCGTCCTTGAGCAGCATCTCGGCGTAGAGGTTGTGGCTGTTCTTCAGCATCGTCGTCATCAACTGATAGAGAAACGGCGACTCGATGACGGCGACCCGCTCCTGCCAGGCGCGCGGCTCGACGTTGACGCGCGGCGCGCCGCTGACGGCGATGCCGCGGAAGAGGAGCGCGTCGCGTAGCGCCGTCGCGGCGAAGAGCGGCGGATCGGTGACCGCGTCCTCGCCAATGGCGTTCTCGCGCCAGGCCAGCGCGTCGACCGGCGCCGCGTAGTTGCTGCCGAGGTTGCCGTGCTTCCAGGCGCCGGGGATGGTGATGCGGTCGTATAGCGAGACGTCGGCGATCACGTCGCGTACGCTCGTCACGCCGCGCGCGGCCAGCGCCTCGACGAGCGGCGCGAAGGCGAAGTCGCGCGCGTGGCGGTCGCTGCCGAGGGATGGGTCGCCGCCGCCGCGCA
>DATEOX010000716.1:0-3152 GCA_035273585.1 Thermoanaerobaculia bacterium | reverse complement strand
TCAGCACATCCAGCACCTGCTGCGAGCTCCTGCGCGCCGCCTTCTCGTCGCCCGCCGCGAGCTGCGCCGTGGCCAGCGCGTCCCACGCCGCCGCCGATTTCGAATGCAGCTCGGTATTGAGGGCGAGCAGCTCGACACTCTTCCGCGCGATGCCGCGGGCTCTCAGCTGCTCTTCATCCAGATTCAGCGCGCGGTAGGCGGCGAGCGCCTCCCCGATGGGCAGCTCGTAGGCGATCTTCGCCTCGTCGCGCTTTGCCGTCGTTTCCCCGAATGCGACGGCATCTGCGGTGAACGCGTACTGCTCGTCCTCGTCGCGCCGCGTGAACTCGCTGGCCGAGATGGCATCGAGGCGGAACGGCTTCCCAGCCGTCCGCTCCGCCATCAGATGATCTCCCTCGGCGCGGACGGTGAGCACGTCGTCAGCATCGACGCGGTACCGGCCGGCGAACGGCTTCACATCGACGGCTACGAGCTTCTTCGGCTCGGGCAGGTAGCCCTCCCACCCGTACTCCCGCGCCACGCCGCGCACGATCTCGTCCGCGAGGCGGTCGCCCAACTCGCTGTTCGTCAGGATGGCCACCCCCTCCGGCTTCGTCCGGCTGGCGACGAACAGCGCGTAGTAGCCGGCGTTGCCGCCCGGGTGCGCAAAGTACCTGCCCTTGCGGATCACGAAGACGCCGAGCATCCGCTGCGTGGCCTCGTGCGAAAGGAGCTCGTCGGTCTGCAACGCGATGACGAAACGGGCCAGGTCGCGGGCGGTGGTGGTGAGGCCGGCCGCCGCCTGCTCGGGATAGATCCAGCCGCCGGGCGGGATCGCATCTCCCTCCTCGGTGACGCCGCCGACGGTGCGCGTATGGGCGAACGTGCTGGAGGTCATGCCGGCCGGGATCAGCACCTCGCGGCGCATCGTCTCGGCGAACGGCCGTTTGCGGACGTCGGTGAGCATGAGCTGCAACAGCGCGTAGCCGCCGCCCGAGTAGCGCGGACTCTTTCCCGGCTCGGCAACGACGCGCAGCGGCTGAGTCAGCGCCCGCCCTTCGAGCTCGTCGACGAGCGAGGCCGGCAACGGATCACCCGGCTCGAAGCCAGGAAAACCCGGCACGTTCAGCCCCGCCGTGTGGCCGAGGATCCGCTCGACCGTGATTTGGCCGCGATACGGCCCCTCATCGAGATGCCACGTCGCAGAAGCGTGTTGATGTCGGTGGAGAGCGGCACGCTCTCCCGCGCCAGCACGCGCTGCACGGCCACGCTCGTCAGCGTTTTGCTGATGGAGCCGGCCTGGAAGCGCGTGTCGGGCTCGCGCGTCCAGACGATCCGGCCGTCGCGCCAGACGGCGATGCCGACGTGCGTCGCGCCGTAGTGGCGCATCCGCTCCTCGAGCGGCCAGCCGCGCTCGCCCTCGACGAGGACGGGCGGGAGGAGGTGGAGGGTCGCGGCGAGGAGGAGCGGGAGCACCGCGGAAGGGTACTACCGCTCCAGGTCGAGCTTCAGCGTCGCGCCGTACTTCTGCTCGATGTCGATGCGCACCGGGACGCGGCGCTCGTCGTCGCTGAGCCACACCCGCACTTCGCCAGGAAACTTCTTCGCGTCGTCGCCCACCGCCTTCATCGTGAAAGGCCGCACCCGCATGCCGTTCATGGTCGTGATCGGCAGCGGCTGGAAGACCATGTCGTACCCCTTCGCCCCGGAGAACACCTCGGCCTTCACCGGCGCGGTGATCTCGTTCGCGTGCTGGCGAAGGTAATAGATGGCAGTGAGCACGTCCTGCGGCGTCTGCGACTCCAGCTTCTTGACCTTCGTCTCCTGTCCCTCGTTCGTCGTCTTCTGCACGCGGGCCAGGCCCTTGTCCAGGTCGAACGAAACGCGCTCGTCGCGCAGCGAGCTCTTGAAGGCGTAGGCGCTGCGGCTGGTCAGCGTCTTCGTCCCGGCCGGCAGCATCGACGACTCGTACAGGTAGTACGACTTCGGATCGGCCGAGATCGTCAACCGGCTGCTGACCGTGCCGGCCTCGTTCGTCTCCAGCGTCCCGCGCCCGGAGGAGGGGAACGCAAGCGAGGCCAGCCATGAGATCCCGCCCTTCAGCTTCCACCGATAGCTGAGCCGTTCGCTCCCGATCTGCCCCGCCTGAAGAGGCGCGGCAAGGACGAGTCCGCCGAGGAGGAGAGGTAGGAGTCTGGTTTTCATGGACGGGATGGAGAACGCTTCGCAGGCTGAAGTTATTCGTACATCCGGGAACGTTTTCGCTTCGTAGAGTAGGCAGTTCGCATGCGATCCGGAGCGCCCACCCCTCACCCCCAGCCCCTCTCCCCGCGCGGCGGGGAGAGGGTGGCCGGAGGCCGGGTGAGGGGCGCCCTCGCTGCCTTCACGCTCCTCCTCGCCGGCCGCGCGGCGGCGCACGATTTCTGGATCGAGCCTTCGGCGTTCCATCCATCCGAGGGGCAGGTGGTCACGGCCGCGTTGCGCGTGGGGCAGAAGCTTGATGGCGAGCCGCTGCCGCGCATTCCGGCGCTCATCGACCGCTTCGTCCTGCGGGGGGCGGGCGGCGAGGGGAACGTCGTTGGAAGGCCCGGCAGCGATCCGGCGGGCATGGCGCGCGTCGCGGACGGCGGCCTGCACTGGATCGGGTACCAGAGCACCGCATACCCGGTCACGCTCGAGGCGAAGAAGTTCGAGGACTACCTGCGCGAGGAAGGGCTGGAGCGGATCGTCGCGGCGCGGGCGAAGAGCGGCCAGTCGGCGGCGCCGGGGCGGGAGCGCTTCTACCGCTGCGCGAAGGCGCTCCTCGATACGCCCGGCCCCGCCGCCGCTCTCGACGCGCCACTCGGCTTCACGCTGGAGCTCATCCCGCGCAGGAACCCGTACGCGCTGAAAGGCGATCTGCCGCTCTCGCTTCTCTTCCGCGGCAAACCCGCTGCCGATGTGCTCGTGGTGGCGATGAACCGAGACGATCCGGCGAACGCCGTCCGCGCGCGCACCGACAGGAACGGCAATGTGAGCCTGAAACTGAACCGCACCGGCTTCTGGCTCATCAAGGCGGTGCAGATGGAGAGCGCCCCGGCCGGCTCGGGCGTCGACTGGGAGAGCTGGTGGGCATCGATCACCTTCGAGCTTCCGGGTATCGTGAGCAGGTGACGGCCCGCCGCCTCGCTGCC
>DATEOX010000715.1:0-2339 GCA_035273585.1 Thermoanaerobaculia bacterium | reverse complement strand
CGGCCATTCGCCATGTGGCGCTCCTCCTGCGCGTCGACGGAGAGCTCATTCCTCCCGAGGTTACGGCGGAGTGGGAGGCCTACCGCAACGTGTCGCTCGCCACCGACACGGATGGACACCTGGCGCTGCCCGGCGTCCCGGCCGGCGTGTACGAGCTCTGGCCGTACCGCACCGAAGCGGAGGCCGAGCTGCTGCAGCAGGCGCCGGTCGCCGCGCCGGCGGTCGTCACCGTCGTTCCGGGCGACAACGAGGTAACGCTCCGCTTCGAGCGGAAACCCTGAAGGCGATCACTCATGACCTCATGGAGGACATCTATGAAAATCGTTCGAGCGTTGTTGCTGATCACAGCCGTTCTCGTCGTCACCGCTCCTGCATTTGCCACCTGCCGGTTCTGCAAGCCGTCCGGGCTCTGCAGCTCAATCGGGAACCCGGTCAACGTCAGTTGTGTCGAGTATGGCGGAGGAGTGTGCGAAGACTTCTTCGATGAGACCTGCTCGGAGGGGTTGCGCGAGCTGAGCGACGAGTGGTCGCTCACCTCCGTCGAAGTCCGGCAGAGCTCCAAGGTGAAGACTGCCGCGCCGCGGCCGGCGCAACCCGCCGTCGCGCGCTCCGCGAAGGCCGCACTGCCCAGCGTCTAGAAGAGACGAGTGATCGCCGGCGCGGGGCGACGGGCTCCGCGCCGATCACCTCTCGCAGGCGTGCGGATCGCGCGGCAGCGGCCGTCCGCATTTCTCGCAGCGGCAGCGTTCGCAGAGCTTCGTCTTCGCGGCGATGCCGCGGTTGCAGAGGGGGCAGAACCACTTTTCGAGGGCGCGTTTCGGTTTCATGCGCGGACATCCTAACGCCGGCCGAGGGAGGCGGGGGGGCGGACGCGTCCGGCGATGCCGCAGAGGATGAGCAGCGTCACGACGTACGGCACGGCGAGCAGGAGGTGGAACTGCACGCCGGCGTACATCGCCTGCAACGCGTACTGCAACGCGGCGGCGAGGCCGAAGAGCGCGGTGCCGAGCAGGGCGCCTTTCAGCTTCCAGCGGCCGAAGATCACGATCGACAAGGCGATGAAGCCGCGGCCGGCGGTCATGTTCTCGGCGAAGCCCGTGGCCAGGGCGAGAGAGAGATAGGCGCCGGCGAGGCCGACCAGGAGCGCCTCGATCATCAGCGCGGACCACCGGTGCCTCGACACCGAGCGTCCGCTCGCGGCGACGGCCTCGGGGTTCTCGCCGCAGGCGCGGAGGCGCAGGCCGAACGTCGTCCGCCAGAGGACGACCGCGAGCAGGGCGGGGGCGGCGATCCAGGCGAACGGCACGATCACGTCGCGCTGCAGGCGGGGGACGGACTGCACCAGCACGGCGGTGTCCTGCAACTCGCGATAGACGAAGCCGGTCACGCCCGCGGCCAGCAGGTTGATGGCCGTCCCGGTCACGATCTGGTCGGCGGCGAGGGTGATGGTGAAGAGGCCGAAGAGAACGGCGACGAGCGCGGCGCCGACCAAGCCTCCCACGAAACCGGCAAAGACGCTGTGCGTCGCCTGGGCGCCGAGGACGGACGTCATCGCCGCGGTGAGCATCATCCCCTCGATGCCGAGGTTGATGATGCCTCCCCGCTGGACGACGAGCTCCCCCTGCACCGCGAGGAGGAGCGGCGTGGAGGCGACGATGGCCAGCGGCAGCGACTGGAGCAGGACGTCAATCACGGGCGCGGAAGCTCCCGAAGAGGATGAGGGTGAGGATGACCACCGCCTGCCCGAGAGTGGCCACGCTGGCGGAGATGCCCGCCGTGCGCTGCAGCTCGCCAGCGCCGGTGACGAGCGCGCCGAAGAAGAGCGACGAGGCGATCGTGGCCAGCGGATGCAAACCGGCGAGGAGGGCGACGGCGATGCCGGAGTAGCCGTAGCCGGCGGCGAAACGCTCGAAGAGGCGGTGCGTGACGCCGAGCAGCTCGATGCCGCCCGCCAGGCCGGCGACCGCGCCGGAGACCGCCATGGCCCGGACGATCTGCGCATCGACGCGGATGCCCGCCCACACCGCGGCGAACGGGTTGTAGCCGGTGGCGCGGAGGCGGAGGCCGGCGGTGGTGCGGTAGAGGAACCACCAGGCGGCGATGCTCGCCAGCAACGCGAGAACGACACCGATGTGGAGCGGACCGAGGGCGGGCAGCGGCAGGACGGCGTCCGTCTGCGGATACTGTCCGCTCTTTTCCTGCAACGGCCCGTTCACCGCGTACCCGAGCAGATGGATGGCCACGAAGTTCAGCAGGATGGTCGTCAGCACCTCGGGGGCGTTGCGCCACAACCGCATCAGGGAGGCGATCGACGCCCACACCGCGCCCGCAGCGACCGC
>DATEOX010000714.1:0-3827 GCA_035273585.1 Thermoanaerobaculia bacterium | reverse complement strand
GGGCGGGGGCTGGGGCACCGGGACCGGCACGCGCGGCTGCGGCGCGGGCACAGGCGCCGGCGGCTGCGGCTCGGGCGTGCTGTTGGCCGCCTCGATTTTCGCTTTCGCGCGCTGCATCTGCGTCTCGATCGAGCCGAGATCGAGCTCGCCCCGGCCGCCGGCCTTCTCCAGGTCCGACACCGCCGCCTCGTAGTTGCCGAGGTTCAGATTGGCGATGCCGCGGTAGTAGTAAGGGTGATAGCTGATGAAGATCGCGCCGTAGGTGCGGGTCTTGTCCCCTTCGTTGCCGTTGCCGCGGATGGCGGCGGTCATCTTCTGCACCACGGCCGCCCAGTTGCCCTTGCGCGCGGCGCCGAGGCCGGCGTCGTAGTCGTCGTACCAGGAGGCGAGCGCGGAGCCCGCGCCGAGGAGGCAGCAGAGGAGCGCGATGGTGAAGGAGCGGGAACGGATCATGGCTTGCTGACTTCCTTCTCCAGGGCGTCGTAGTCGACCACGCCGAGCTCGATCTTCTTCTGCGTCGGGCGGCCGGCATCGATCTGCACGTCGAACGTCGTCGTCTTTCCCGCCGGGCCGCTCATCGTCACCAGGTACTTGCCCGGCGCCAGCTCGATGCGCGTGGGCGTGGAGCGCTTCTCGTCGCTGAGGTCGATCGGCTTCTGACTCGCGTCGAGGATGCGGTCGACTTCTCCCCACGGCGAGGCGGAGAGGAGCAACACACCCTGACCGGACGCGATCGGCGCGGTGCTCGTCGGCGCGGTCGCGCTCACCACCGTGCCGCTCGCGGGCATGGTCTGCGTGACCACCGCCGGCGGCTGCGGCTTCCTCGTCGCAAAGTAGCCGATGCCGAGGAGGGCGATGATGACCGCCGCCGCGACGGCGCCGATCAGCGCCGTCTTCTTCTTCGCCGGCGGCGTGTACTGCCGCTCGATGACCGTCTCCGCGGCGCCGGGCTGGTACTTTGGCTCGAGCGCGGTCGGCGCGGCGCCACCCGGCGTTGCTCCGCCCGGCACGGTGCGGCCGAAGTTCTCGACCATCGTCGCCTCGTCGCTGCCGAGGGTGCGGACGGGCGCGCCGGGGGCGGTGAAGTTGCGCTCCACGAGCGTGGCCTGCTCGTCGGCCACCTTCGTCCCGGTCGGGCCGCCCCTCACCCGGCCTTCGGCCACCCTCTCCCCGCCCGGCGGGGAGAGGGGCTGGGGTTTGACGGCCGGCCGCGTCGTGCTGGAGGAGGTCACGCCCGGCGTGGTCCACGAGCCGCTGACCTTCGGCAGGTCGGCCAGCGTCTGCGCGCCGGAGAGGGTGATCATCTTCTCGCCCAGACCGTACTTCGCATCGGGCGGGATCGAGGTGCGGATGCCTTCCAGCGCGGCGGCGAACTCCGCGGCGCCGGCGAAGCGCGCGTCGCGGTTCTTCTCCAGCGAGCGGAAGATGAGCTGCTCCAGTTGCGGCGGCACTTTCACGTTCGGGTTCAGCTCCCCGATCGCGGCCGGCTTCTCCGTGACGTGCTTGAGGATGTAGCCGTGCGGGTTGGTGGCCTGGAACGGCGCGCGGCCGGCGAGCATCTCGTACATCACGATGCCGAACGAATAGAGGTCCGAGCGCGCGTCGAGATGCTCGCCCTCCTTCAGAAATCCGGCCTGCTCGGGCGAGGCGTATTTCAGCTTCCCGAGGAACATGCCGGTCTGCGTCAGCCCCTGCCCCGACTCCCCTTCCGCGGCCAGCGCCTTGGCGATGCCGAAGTCGATGACCTTCACCAGGAGCTTCGAGTGGTGGTCCTGGGAGAGCATGATGTTCTCGGGCGAGACGTCGCGGTGGATGAGGCCCATCGAGTGAAGGTGATCGAGGCCCATGAGCGCCTGGATGGCGATCTCCACCGTGAGGCGGGGCGGCATCGGGCCGTTCTGGCTCATCCACTTCTGGATGTTCGTGCCGTCGATGAACTCCCAGACCATGTAGTACGAGCCGTCGTCGAGCTGGGCGAAGTCGTACAGCATGGCCAGGTTCTTGTGCTTGATCATGGTGGACGTGCGCGCCTCCTGGAGGAAGCGCGACAGGCCCTGATCGTCCTGGGCGACGTTGGGGCGCATGATCTTGATCACGCGCAGCTCGTTGAGATGGATGTGGCGGACCTTGAAGATCTCGCCCATGCCGCCGATGCCGAGGCGGTCGAGGATCTGGTACTTGCCGTCGATGAGCTTGGAGGCGTAGGTCCGCTGGAACAGCGTGACGCGCTCGTTGCAGTGCGGGCACTGCTCCAGCTCGGCGTCGATCGGCTCTTTGCAGCGCAGGCAGGTGATCTGACTCATCAGGGGCTCTCTCTCAGTGGTCCTTCAACACGTAACTGCAGCTCGGGTCGGCGCCGAAGCGGACGACGTCGCCGGGCTTGAGCTTGACCTTGTCCACGCGGGTGTTGTTCACGTACGTGCCATTCGCGGACTGCAGGTCCTCCAGCACGAGCGAGGCGCCGCTGTGCGTGATGCGCGCGTGGCGCCGCGAGACGGCCGGATGGGACAGCACGATGGAGCACGTCCGGTCGCGGCCGACCATCACGTTCTCGCCCTCGATGGCATGTTTCTCGTTGATCTCGCTCTTCACGTGCACGAGCAGCCACTGCTGCGCGGCCTCCGCAGGCGACGTCCCGCCGATGGGCGTCACGCGCGGGGCCGACTGCTTCAGTGTCGGCGTCACCGGCTGGCGCGCGTTGTACTCCTCCAGCGCCTCATAGAACTCGCGGGCAGTCTCGAAGCGCTGGTCCATCCGGGGATGCATCGCCTTCAGGACGATGGCCTCCACCTCCGGCATGATCTCCGGCCGCAAGGTGCGCGGGGCCTGCTTCTCGCCGCGGTAGATGGCGTCGATCAGCTTCGGCAGCGAGCGCGAGTTGAACGGAAGCTGCCCGGTGAGCATCTCGTACAGCACGACGCCGGAGGAATAGACGTCGCTCTTCGCCCCGGCGTCCTTCGGCTCGCGGATCTGCTCGGGCGACATGTAGTGCGGCGTCCCGAGGAGGAAGCCGGACTTGGTCAGCACCGTGGCGCCGGGCGTGGTCCCCGCCCCTTCCTTGATCTTGGCAATGCCGAAGTCCGTGACTTTCACGGTCCCCGAGTTCTCCCGGATGAGGTTCGCCGGCTTGATGTCGCGGTGGATGATCCCCTTGCCGTGCGCGTAGACCAGCGCCTCGAGCAGGCACTGGGCGATGGCAATGGCATCGTTGACCGGCAGCGCCCCTTTCTCCGTCAGCAGCACGTCCACCGGAGTCCCCTCCACGAACTCCATCACCAGCACGGCATTGCGCGCGTCGTTGATGAACTCGTAGAAGCGGGTGATGTAGCGGTGGCGTAGCTTGGAGAGGATCTGCGCCTCTTTCACGAAGCGCTTCCGCGCCGTGACCTCGCCGGCCAGCTCGTCCGACATCACCTTGAGCACGACCTGGTAGTCCTCGGGGAGGATGTCGCCCTTCGTCAGCGTGCGCCCGACGTAGACGTGGCTCATCCCGCCTTCGCCGATCTCCCGCTCGATGACGTAGTTCCCGATCGTGGTGCCGATCATTTCAGGGCCCCTTCGTCATCCCAGTAGAAGCCCTCGTGGCAGAGCGGCACGAAGAGGAGTCGGTGGGACCCGATGCGGATCACATCGTTCGTGGCCAGGTCGCGGCGCGGCTCGATCTCCGCCTCGTTCACGTACGTGCCGTTCGTCGAGTTGTGGTCCATCAGGATGAAGCGCTTCTCCTCGGGGCGGAAGACGAGGTCCGCATGATGCGAGGACGCCTGATCGTCATTGATCACGACGTCCGAGCGCCGGTCGCGCCCGAGGACGTTGCGCCCCATGCG
>DATEOX010000713.1:0-5610 GCA_035273585.1 Thermoanaerobaculia bacterium | reverse complement strand
TCGAGCGGCAGCGCATCGCCTGGCTGGCCGCCGATCCGATCTCCGCGCTGCGCGTCGAGGCCGCGCCGGAGTGCGCCGTCGCGCCGGTGGCGCACCGGTGAAGAAGAAGCTCGCGCTCGGCGTCCTCGGCGCGCTGGTCTTCTATCTATTGAGCGTGGCCGTCTGGGCCTGGTTCGTGACGCCGCAACTGGTAGCGAAATTCGAGGCTGCCCATCCGCCGGCGAACCTCGCCGCGCTGCCGCCCGAAACGGTGCCGATCGTATTGCGCGTGGAGGACCCGTCGTTCCCGCGGCACATCGGCGTCGACCCGTTCACGCCCGGGCAAGGCCTGGTCACGCTGACGCAGGCGCTCGCGCGCGAGGTGTACGTCGGCGAGCAGGACGCGGACGGCTTCGCGCGCCTGCCGCAGTCCGTCTTCCGCTTCGTCTGGAGCCACGCGAAGAAGGTGGACATCGGCCGCGACGTGATGGCCCTCGTCCTCGACCGCCGCCTCTCCAAGCAGCGCCAGCTCGCCCTCTTCCTCGGCGGCGTTTACCTCGGCCGCGGCGTGTACGGCATCCCCGCCGCGAGCCGCAGCCGCTTCGGCAAAGAGCCGTCGCAGCTCACCCACGAGGAGCTCGTCACCCTCACCGCGTTGATGATCGCCCCGAACGCGCCCCCCGATGCGGTCCAGGAACGCGCCCACCGCATCGAGCGCCTGCTGCGCAACGAATGCGCGCCGCGGGGGCTGCTGGATACGCGGCTGGAGGGGTGCCGTTGAAGCGCGCGTCGGCCGACAGGCTCCGGAGGACGCCATCGGCGACAATGACACCTCATGCTGAGCCTCCGCTCCCTTTTCGGCCGCCGCGATCCGCGCCCATTCCGGGCCGGGCAGCGTTTGCGATACGCCACGCGGCCGGGCGAGGAGCGCTCGCGCATCGTCGTGCTGCGCGTGGATGAAGACGCCACGCTCGGGCAGATCATTCACCTCGCCATCGAGAACGTCGACATCACGCCGCCCGGGTCCGCGCGGCGGATGACGCGGATCGGACACGTCCCGATCTCAAAGGCGGCGCTGCGGGCGAGCCGTCCAGAACTCGACGAGGAGGCGCTCGACGTGCCGGCGTTCCAGCAGGGCTACGACACCTGGCGCGCGGAGTTCGACGCAGGGCGGGCGGGGGTGTTCAGCATCCCGATCGCGGAGATCGTGGCCGTGATGGCGGAGACGCTGGCGCAGGGGAGCTGACGCCTACTCGTGCGCCTTGAGAAACGTCTCCGGCTTGCTGAACACCTTGGCGATGTTCATCCCGTTGCGCAGGGCGCTGAGCGTCACCTTGCCGGTGGCGAGGGCGGCGCCGAGCTGGATGTACGTCCGGGCCCGGCCGCGCAATTTGTAGCGGACGTCGAGCGCATGGCGCCAGAGCCGTGAATACTCGGCGTAGAACTCGTCCAGCGGCAGCTTCGTCGGCAGGACGGCGTGCACGATGTCGTACATCTCCCACTCGTGGGTCGTGACCTGCTGCTTTGCGCTGTCCCAGAGGTCCGTGCCTGGGAGGGGGGTGAGGATGGAGAAGCCGCTGTTGTAGGCGCCCATCTGCTCGATCCACTCGCGCAGGCGGGTGAAATCGTCGCGGTCCCAGGCCGGGTCGACGATGAAGTTGGGGGTGAAGCCGACGCCCAGCTCCTTGAGGATCTCGATGGCCCGGACGTTGTTGCAGGCTTTGTTCTTCTTGTTCACCGCGGCCAGGCCTTCGTCCGTCACCGACTCCAGGCCGAGGAAGATGGCCAGGTCGCCGCACTCCTTCCACTGCTCCACGAGGTGTGGAAACTTGACGATGATGTCCGTGCGGGTCTGGACCGTGAAGTACTTCCGGATGCCGGCGGCCTTGATCTGCTTCGCCATCTCCTCGCCGCGCTTGACGTTCATCCAGAAGATGTCGTCGGTGATGAAGATGTTCGGCGCCTCGATCTGCTGCAGCTCGCGCACGACCCGCTCCGGCGACTTCTCCCGGAACGTGCTCTCGTGGAACTTCCAGACCGAGCAGAAGTTGCATTTGAACGGGCAGCCGCGCGCGGTCTCCATCAGCGCCAGCGGTTTGCGGAAGTTGATGTAGTAGTGGTCGGCGTAGCGCTTGATGAGGTGGCGGGCGGGGAGAGGGTAGGTGTCGAGGTTCGGACGCGCGTCGGCGTGACCGGTGAAGAACCACTCGCCGCCGTTGTTGACCTCCAGGCCGCGCACCTTGCGCAGGTCGCCGCCGTCGCGCAGGGCGTTGACCAGCGGGGGGAGCACTTCCTCGCCGTCGCCGGCGGCGATGGCGTCGATGCACTCGTGGCGGAACCAGTCGGGGTCGCGCGAGGCGTCGTGCCCGCCGACCACCACGAACGCCCGCGGCATGTCCCGCTTAATCCGCTGCGCCAGCCGGATGGTGCGGTTGCGCTCCGTGGTGAAGTTGCACTGCAGGCCGACCACATCCGGATCGAACTGCCGGACGAGGGCCATGCCGTGCTCTTCGCCATCGATGCGGAAGTCGACGACCTGGCACTCATGGCCGTCCTGCTCCAGGCAGGCCGCCACGCAGATCGGGCCGAGGGGCTCGACGAAGGTGAGCATCTCCAAACCGAGGATCCCGCCGATCGGCGGCTTGATGAAGGCGATTTTCATGAGTTGCGTATCGTAGCATCGCGCGTCCACGCCTCCGAAACCGCGCGTCGCTTGACCATGTCGTCCACGACGAGGATGAGCTGATGATCGTGGTCGCTGTACATCACCTCGATGTTCACGCCTGCCTCGGCCATCCAGCGGGCGATCTTCCCGAGCTGCCCCGGCTCGTCCTGCCGGAGCCGCTGCACGAGCACCTCGCGCTCGTCCATCACTGTGATGCCGGCCCGCTCGAGGGCGGCGCGCGCGGCCGCGCCGTCGTGGAAGAGGAAGTGGGCGATGCCGCGCCCGCCGACGACGAACACGCCGCCGCCTTCGATGCTGACGCCGGCCGCGCCAAGGGCAGCGCCCATGTCGGCGAGGGCGCCGGGGCGATGGTCGAGGAGAATGGACAAATCCTTCATCATGGCCAGTAGCGTAACCTTCGCGAGTATCGTTCGTTCAACCGATATGCGCCCATTCGCTCTCGCCCTCCTGCTCCTGATCAGCCTCCCGGCCCTCGCCGCGACCGACCTGACCGGCACCGTCGTCGATCCGGCCGCGAAGCCGGTGCGCGGCGCGCACGTGTACGTCTACGCGGCGTTCCCGAAGCTCGGCATCAGCTCCGTCTGCCCGAACTGCTATCGCGACTGCGGCAAGCACGAGCCGGTCAACGCGAAGGGCAATTTCCGTCTCGAGGCGCTCGACGAGATGCTGTACTTCGACGTGCTCGCCGTCGCCGACGGCTACGAGCCGGCGTTCGCCAGCCGCGTCGATCCGAAGGGCGGGCCGGTGCGGATCGAGCTGCGTCGGAGGTCGATCGAGGATGCCGACCGCCTGGTCACCGGGCTGGTGCTCGATCCGAAGGGGAAGCCGGTGGTCGGCGCCGCGGTCGAGCCGAGCGGCTATCACGCCGCGCGCGGCGTCGGCTACGGCAACATCCCCGGCCTGGACAAGCTGTCGATCACGAACGGGAAGGGGGAGTTCGCGCTGCGGATGCCGGAGGCGGGGACGAAGCTCGACGTGCGGGTGACGGCCCGCGCCCTGGCGCCGCGAATCGACCGGCTGCTCGTCCCCGGCGAGCGGCGCACCATCCGGATGACCGAGGGGGCGGCGATCACCGGCCACCTCACGCGCGACGGCAAGCCGCTGGCCGGCGCGCGCATCGCCTTCATGCAGCGCAACCGCGCCTCCTCCGGCTACCTCGGGCGCGTCGAGATCGGGACGAACGACGCCGGCTTCTTCATGATGACGAACCTCGGGCCGAACGAGACCTACGTCGTCTTCGCCCCCGAGGTGACGGACGGCGTGGTCGCCCCGAAGCTGGTGACAGTCGGGGCAGACGGCACGAGCGCCGACGCCGGCACGCTGACCGTTGGTCCCGGCCGCCGCGTCGCCGGCCGCCTCGTGCTCCCGGAAGGGGAGTCGCTCTCCCCCGGCACGCAGATCACGCTCACCGGCGACTTCACCGCCACCTCGCGGACGGTCACCCCGGGCGAGGATGCGACGTTCGCCTTTGACGGCGTTCCGGCCGAGCCGTCGCACGTCATGGTGAAGTCGGTGGGTGTGCGGAGGCCGAGCACGGTCGCGGTGCCGGCGGAGGGAGAGGTGAAGGATCTACGGTTGGTGTTCGGGGGACAGTGAGGCGCCCACTCGCCGTTCCATGCACGGCGCCTCGCTCCCGTTGCAATACACGCGGATGTCGAGATCGCTCGCGCTGATGTCCAGCAGCGCGAAGCCGCCCACGATCCTGAACGTCTCGCCTTCCGGGCACTGCGCGCCGCGCTTGCGGATCTTGGAGCCGGCGCCGCTGACCACGTATGCGGGCGGGGCGGGGGCGGAGGGGAGCTCGAGGTCGTGGTCGTGGCCGGCGACGTAGAGGTCGACCTTCGCCTCGGCGAACAGTTGCTGCAGGGCCGTGCGCATGTTCTGCGTCGCGTCCTCGGCGCCGTGCTCGCCGCAGGAGAAGAGCGGGTGATGGCCGACGACGATGCGCCAGGGCCTCGTCTTCGGACGGGCAAGTGCGCCGCGGACGGCGCAGAGCGCCTCCGGCATTCTGTCCGGCCAGCCGTAGGCGATCGGGCTGGAGTCGATCATGATGAATTCGGCCACGTCGGTCATCACCGTGTACGCGGGAGCGGGAAACTGCCAGAGGCCGTTCCGCGCGATCTCCGCGCCGGGGGTGCTGAACGCGCAGCCGGGGATGGCGCGGCGACCCCAGTCGTGGTTGCCAAGGACGGGATAGATCGGCTTGCCGAGGACGAAGAGCGGGGCGATGACGCGCTGCCAGTTGGAGTCCGAGGCGTCGCGCAGGCCGCAGCGGTAGACATTGTCTCCGGCGAGGAGGAGGGCATCGAGGCCGTCCACCTTCTTCATCGCCTCGATCGTGCGCGTCAGTTGCGGGCCGGGCTCGCCGGCATCGCCCACGGCGATGATCTGCAGGGAGGCTCCCGACGGGCCGTCGATCGACGGCAGCTCGGCGGCTGAGCAGGTGACGCTCGGCAGCGCCGCGGCGAATTCACCGGCAGAAGTCGGGCGAGTAGCGCAGGCGGCGAACAGGAGGAGCAGCGACGCGAGAGCGGATCGCATCAGGCGATCGGCTGCAGCATCCGCTCATCGACCGGATTCTCCAGGCTCACCAGGCCGGCCAGCAGGCGCTCATCGAGACCGGGATCGGCGGCAAGGGCGAGGGGATGGATACGACCCAGGTGCTGGATCACCACCAGCAGCGCGGCATAGAGCGGCTCCGCGCGCGAGCGGTCGTGGGTCTGGACCGGGTAGCGGCGGCCGAAGAGGTTGGCATCGAGGGAGCGGAGCATGGAGAGGGCGTGGTCGATGGCCCAGCGGAGGCGCGCGCCGAGCTCGCCGGGAGCGCCGTTCGTGCGGGAGTGGCGGGCGGACTCGGCCAGCCGGTCGATGGAGCGGCAGAGCGCGCGGAGCTCGGCCTCCAGCGGGGCGTGGCGGGGATCGTCGAAGGAGAGGGCGGCGTACGG
>DATEOX010000712.1:0-2826 GCA_035273585.1 Thermoanaerobaculia bacterium | reverse complement strand
GTGTCGCTGCGACGGCGCGATCACCGCCTTCAGCACCATGCTCCGCACCCGCCGCGGGTACGCCCGCGCGTACTCCAGCGCCACGCGCGTGCCATACGACGTGCCGTAGAGGTTGATGCGCTGGTAGCCGAGCTTGCGGCGCACATCATCCAGATCCCGCACCGCCTCGGTCGTCGTGTAGAAGCGCGGATCGGCGCGTTTGGCCACGTCGTCGCGGCAGGCGGCGATGGCCGCGGGCGGGAAGAAGCCGTCGCCCATGTCGCAGTAGAGGCCGTTCGACTTGCCCGTGCCGCGCTGGTCGACGAGCACGATGTCCCGCTGCTCGCGGATCGGAGCGAACGTCCGCGCGTAAAAGTCGGCCAGCGCCGTCGCCGCCTGGCCGGGGCCGCCCTGGAGGATGAAGAGCGGCTCGCGCTTCGGCCCCTTGCCCGTCGCCTCCAGCACGACCACGTTCAGGTCGATCATCCGACCGCCGGCGACGGCGCGGTTCTCGGGGACTTGCAGCAGGAGAGCGGCGAGGAGGATGGCAATCATTGTCTGGTCCACCAATGTACGAGCGCCGCGGCATCGTGTTGCGCGTCGAAGCCGCGGTTGATGGCGTCGCGCTGGGCCTTCGTCAGCGTCCAGCTCAGCGGCTCGGGGTTCGCGTTCTCGAAGACGAAGGTGGCGAAGAACCCGGGCTCGAACATGCGGCCGAGCTGTTCGACATCCTCATCGTTGCGAAAGACGGGCATCTGCAGGCCGGCATTGATCATGGCCACGACCGGCACTGCCAGCTCGCCGAAGTGGTTCGTGAGCGGCGAGTCGCCCGGCTGGCGGACGTCGAGCAGCGTGTGCTGCAGCGCCTCATCCCGGATCTGGATGAGCACGACGCCCGAGGTGTTCTTGCCGATCCACGGCGCATGCTGCGCAATCCACGCCGCTGCGGTGGCCACGCCGTAGTTGTCGTAGTACCCGGCATCGACGATGTGCCGCCGAGGCCTGAACGGCCCCTCCGACGCGGGGCTGACGAACGGAAAGGAGGCGTTCATCCGCGCCGCGGTGGCCACCGGCATCGACCGCGCGTCCGGCGCGATGCGCAGCAGCTCGACCGCGCGCCGCGAGTAGACCCGGCCGCTGTGCGGATCGGCGGCAACAGTCAGGCGCGAGCAATCGAGGTTGCTGACGATCAGCCGCCGCCCATCCTCCGCGAACATCGGCGTGAAGACGAGCGACGGGCACCACCCCGCCGCCTCCCCCGCCGCGAGGTCGCCGAGCGGCTTCCCCATCGGCGGCGAGTTGTCGATCCAGGCCTGCTCCAGCGCCACGCCGCGGTCGGCGAAGTGCAGCGGGAGGAAGAGCTTCGGCACGTCGCGCAGAGCGAGCGCACGGGCCACCGGGTCGAGCGCGTCGCTGGCGATCGTGCTCGCCGCGCAGGTGCGCGCGCCGGCCACGCCGGGCGGGGGGAGGCGCGTCACAAAGTCCGCCGCGCCGACCATCCCACCCGAGGCGCCGGCGATCAGGCGCACGTGATACGGAAAGTTCGCGATCGGCGAGCAGTGGGCGAGCTTCGACAGCACCGCGCTGGTCCAGGCCGCGGCGCGGATGCCGCCGCCGCTCGTCGTGACTACGATCAGCTTCGGCTTCACGCCCGGCTCGAGCTTCGCCAGATTCGTGCGCCACGCCTCCAGCTCGTCCGGCACGAGCGTCACCTTGCGCGGCGTGAAATCGTACGGCCGCGAGTAGTCGAGCGACGGGAAGCGGTAGCGGTACGGGACGACGTTTGCCAACGCGATCCAGATCAGGAGCACGCCGAGGATGACGAAGCGCTGGCGCGGATAGCGGAAGAGGATCCAGCCGTAGACGAGGACCAGGATGGCCAGCATCACGGCGATGGCGAACGGCGCGACGACCCACTCGTACAGCGGACGGACGGTCGACATCAGGATGTAGACCAGCGTCGTGACCGCCCCGACGAATGCCGCGTAGACGTGCAGATGCAGCGCCGAGCCGCGGGCGCGCGGCAGGAGGAAACGGCGTGCGCGGCTGTGCCGCGTCCGCCAGGCGATGCGCCGGGCGAGGCGGAAGAAGACGAGGGTGAAGACCGCGATGAGGACGAAGCCCGTCAGCCAGCCGAGGAACATCGCCAGCGCGTGCTGGTGCCGCTCGCGCCAGAGGCCGACGGCGAAGATCAGCAGCAGCGCGGGATACGTCCGCCGCCAGTAGCCGAGGAGGCCGAGGCGCAGCAGGTCCTCCGATTCGAGGAGGTAGCCGCTGTAGGAGAGCACGGCGAAGACGAGTGCGACGCCGAGGCCGGCCGAGAACGACACGCCGGCGGAGAGGCGCCAGAAGAGGTCGGGCATCCCGAGCAGGCCGAGGCCGTCGAAGGAGAGGATGGAGAGGAAGAGAACCGCCACGCCGCCGATGAGCGGCCAGCGGGAGAGCCAGTGCCAGAGGAGACGTAAGAACCCTCGCCCCGCTCGCGGGGAGAGGGTCGGCGAAGCCGGGGTGAGGGGCGCGCCCCTCATCCGCCCTCCGGGCGCGCCCGCTCCCCTAGTCGAACGAGATCGTCCCATCCTTCCACAGCTTGTAAAAGATGAGCAGCGCGTCGGGCTCGCGGATGGGGCTGATCTTGACCAGCGATCCGATGTCCCACGTCCCGTTCACCCGCGAGAGCATGAACCCCTCGTTCGGCGTGAAGTTCATCTGCGTGATCTCGTCCAGCGACTTGGATACCTTCGGCACCTTACTGTCCAGCAGCCCCTCGACGCGCAGCTCGTTCACGATCACCGTCTCCGCCCCCTTGATCGCCGCCCGCACCTTGGGGTGGTTCGGATCGAGGTTCTG
>DATEOX010000711.1:0-18215 GCA_035273585.1 Thermoanaerobaculia bacterium | reverse complement strand
AGGAGCCGCGCGGAGCCGGCGAGCTCGATGGCGTCGCGGCCGGTGCCGAGGTAGTAGAGAACGTCGGGGACGAGCTGCTGCCCTTCGAGCGCCGCCGACGCGGAGACGTTCGGCTCCTGGGACGCGCACGACGCCGCGGCGGTCTATCGCGAGGACGGCAAGATCACGGCCGTGGCCACGCTCTTCCGCGACGACATCAGCCTCGCCGCCGAGGTGGCGATGGAGCGGGGCGAAGACGTGCTGGAGATCGTGCGCCGCGGGTTCACGGTGTCATCCTGAGCCGCGAAGACGGCGAAGGATCTCCTGCCAAGCACGGGGAGATCCTTCGCCGTCTGCGCGGCTCAGGATGACACGGGGCGCACTCGCGCTCACGACGCCGCCGGCGGCCGCACCCGCCCTTTGAGCGGCGGCGCGGGCATCGGCGGGCCGTCGTATCCGCGCACCGGGCCGAAGCGGTCGCCCTTGGCCCAATCCTCCGCCGCGGCGACGATCTCCTCCTGCGTCCGGGCCACGAAGTTCCACCACATCAGGATCGACTCGCCGAACGGCGCGCCGCCGATGAGGAGGAGCCGCGCGGAGCCGGCGAGCTCGATGGCGTCGCGGCCGGTGCCGAGGTAGTAGAGAACGTCGGGGACGAGCTGCTGCCCTTCGAGCGCCGCCGTTCCCTCCGTCACGAGCAGCGCGTGCTCGAAGTCGGCGCGCAGCGGGATCTCCAGCGCGCCGTGCACGGCGACGTCGGCGCCGATGACGGGCGAGAAGGTCGAGGCGGGTGAGTCTTCGCCGAGGATGATGGTCACTTGGCCGCCCGAGAAGGTGCGGACGGGGAGCGCGGGATGATGCTCGAATGACGGCGCGCGGTGGCGCGAGCCCTCCGGGAGCGCGATCCAGAGCTGCAGGCCACTCAGCCGTCCGGAGTTCCGCATGGGCGTGTCCTCGGAGTGAGCGATGCCTTGGCCGGCGGTCATCAGGTTCAGCCCTCCGGCACGGAGGAGGCTCTCGCTGCCGAGGGAGTCGCGGTGGAGGACTTCGCCGTCGAGGAGCCAGGAGACCGTCTGCAGGCCGATGTGCGGATGGGGCGGGAGGTCCATCGGGTTCCCGGCGCTGAACGTGAGCGGGCCGTAGCGGTCGAGGAAGCACCACGGGCCGACCATCCGCCTCGCGCTGCGCGGCAGGGCGCGGCGGATCTCCAGCGCGCCGAGCCGCGTCTGCCGCGCCGGCAGCGCTTCGATGCGCGCCTGCGTGGGATCGGAGACGCAGAGGTCGGGGGTGATCATCGCCTGCTCCGCTTCTTCGAGGCGGCGCTCGTCGCCTCCGGCTCGACCCACTTGTGCGCCCACTCGGTCACGGCCTCGAAGGCCGCGGCGAGCGCGCGGCCCTTCTTCGTCAGCGAGTACTCCACGCGCACGGGCGTCTCCGGAATCACGGTGCGCTCCACGACGCCTTCCTGCTCCAGCTCCTGCAGGCGCTCGCTGAGCATGCGGTCGGTGATGTCGGGGATGGCGGCGCGGATCTCGGCGAAGCGGGCCCGGGAGCGGAGAAGGATGAAGATGATGAGGCCCGTCCAGCGCCTGCCGATCAGCTCGATGGCGTGATGGAAGCGGTTGCACGCCGCGGCGGTGGTCTCAGGCTCCTTCTTCACGGACATCAGAATACCGCGCGAGGCGGAGGAATTTCTATCAACTATAAAATGTATAGTCACTTCTGAAAGGGGACCAAGTATGGATCAGGGACTTCTCATCGCCCGGCTCGTCATCGGACTGCTCATGGCCGCCCACGGCGCACAAAAGGCATTCGGCTGGTTCGGCGGCCACGGCCTGGCCGGCACGGCCGGATTCTTCGAGTCGATCGGCTTCCGCCCCGGCCGCCTTTTCGCCGCGGCCGCCGCGTACGGCGAGCTGGCCAGCGGTCTGCTCATCACCGCCGGCTTCCTCGGCCCGGTCGGCCCGGCCATCATGCTCGCGGTGATGATCGTCGCCGCGATGACGGTGCACTGGGCCCACGGCGTCTTCGCCCAGAACAACGGCATCGAGGTGCCGCTGCTCTACGCGACGGGCGCCGCCGCCCTCGCCCTCACCGGCTTCGGCCGCCTCTCGCTGGACACGATCCTCGGCCTGACGCCGCTCTGGACGCCGGGCGTGGAGTGGGCCGCCGTCGTGGCCGGTGTCGTCGGAGGCGCGGCGAACCTCGCGCTGCGGCGCGTGCCGGCCACGGCGCGGCCGTGATGCGGACGGCCGGCCCCCGCTCTGCCGGGCGGTATCATTGCCCGACGCAGAGAGGGGGCCGCCATGCCGATCACGGACCTGTTCGCGAACGGGAATCTGCCGAACATCGTCCTCATCATCACCGATCAGGAGCGCACCCTTCAGCATTGGCCGGCGAGCTTTCTGTCCAAGCTCCCGGCCATGCAGCAGTTGATGAATACCGGCCTCACCTTCCATCAGGCTTTCACCGCCGCCAGCATGTGCTGCCCGAGCCGGGCCACGTTTCTGACGAGCAACTATCCGGCTGTGACCGGCGTGACGACGACCGGCAGCCCCGAGCCGCCGGCGTCGTTGCCGCCGCCCGCGGTTTTCGCCAACCTCGCCGGCGTACTGACGCAGGCCGGATATGCGACCTGCGCCTGGCGGGGGAAATGGCATCTGGGCGGCGGCGGTCCCGACGATTACGGGTTCAGCGGGTGGGATCCGCCCGACGCGGGGAACTATCTCCGGATCAACGACACGCTCGGCGGCGGCAACCCTGACAACGACCAGCGGTATCTGAGCGACATCCTGAGCTTCCTCGGGAGCTCATCGAACACGAGCCGTCCGTTTTGCCTCGTGGCGTCGTTCGTCAATCCGCATGACGTCTATGTCGGGCAGTTCGGACCGGGCCAATCCGGCTACACGAAGGCCGACTTCAGCAAGGTGACGGTGCCGCTGCCGCCGAACGTCCATGAGGACCTCTCGACGAAACCGCGTGCGCAGGCCGGCATGAGCTGGAAGAACGTACGGCACAGCAATACGCAGCAGGAGTACGTCAACTTCTACGCCTATCTGCAAACGGTCGTGGACGGGCAGATCCTGCAGGTCCTCGATGCTCTCGGAGACCTGCTCGAAAACACGCTCGTCATCCGCTTCGCCGACCACGGCGAGATGGGACTGAGCCACGGCCTCGTCGAAAAGTTCTACAACGCCTATGAAGAGACGATCCATGTGCCGCTGATCTTTTCCAATCCGGTGGCATGGCCGGCGGCACAGACGTCCGGCTCGCTGGTCAGTCTGCTCGACCTCGTCCCGACGCTGGCCTCCCTTCTCGGCGTGACCGGCGACTTTTCCGGTTTCCGCGGACAGGATCTGACCCCGGTCCTCCTCGATCCCGCCGCCGCCGTTCAGGACGCGGTGCATTTCACGTACGACGACATCCCCACAGGCCTTGGTCCCAGCATCATCCGCAGCATCCGAACAGCCGATTACGCCTACTCGGTGTATTTCGTGGAGGATGGCAGCGACGGCGATTGGGAACTGTACGATCTCGGCGCCGATCCGCTCCAGAACGACAACCTAGCCGGAACGGAGGCCTATGGTCCGGTTCAGGAGCAACTCGACCAGCAATTGCAATGTCTGATGGCCGCCAACGGGACGGCCCCCTCCTTCACCTGGCCGCCGCAGCAGACGGCCGACAGCCGCGGCGGCCCTCCCGCGGTCGGTGCACACGCGGTCTCCGCCGCGTTGGCGGAGGAAGTCGCCACTCTCGCGGCCGCGGGCTCCGGATCGGTCGATCGGTTGAGCGCGATCCTGTACGCGGCGCAGACGCCGACGCACATCGTCGTCCGCGCCGCCCGCGCCCTGGCCTCCCTCGATACGGCGGACGCGTTCACTGCCATGCAGCCGGCGCTCTACGGACCGTGGCCGCGCGCGGTGCTGGCCAAGGTGCATGACGCGTACGGGTGGCGGGCGCGGGACGCATCGGCGCCTGCGTCCTGACGCCGCGATGTAGAATGCGGCCGCGTCCGACAACGAACATCATGTCCGAGCTACCTCGAGGCCGGTCACGCCGATGGCTGATCGTTACCGCCATCGGCTGCGCAATGATTGCGCTGGCGATGGTCACGGTCGGCCTCGTTCTCGGCGACAAGGAGCATTTCGGCTGGCTCGTCGGCACGCTCTTCCTGGAAGTCATCACCGGGGGCGTCGTCGCCGGCGCCCTCGTCGTCCTCATCGGCGCGTGGAACCTGCCGGAGCGGGCGCGCTGGCAAGGCATCACGCTCATCGTCTGGGCGCTCATCGCCCTGACGTCCCCCGCCTTCGGCATCCTGTTCCTTCTGCCCTGGGGAGTCCTCGCCCTGATGTTGCCGGTGATCATCGCCGCGCTGATCACCCTCTTCAGGGGCGCCACGCCGGCGCCCGCGCCGGTACATTGATGTCTGCCTACATCGTCTCGAGGGTGAAGATCCACGACGCCGGGGCGATGCAGCGCTACATGAAGGAGGCGCCGGCCACGGTCGCCGCATTCGGCGGCCGCTACCTCGTCCGCGGTGGCGACGTCCAGGCGCTGGAAGGCACCTGGGAACACGAGCGCATGGTTGTCGTGGAGTTCCCCGACAAAGCCGCCGCCCTCGCATGGTACGAGTCGGAGATGTATCGCCCGTTGCGCGACCTTCGGCAGGCGAGCGCCGAGGCGGTCATTCTGATCGCGGATGGGGTGGCGGGGACGGTGTGAGGTCGGCAGTCAGTCGCTGCGACGGCAGGCGGTCGCGCGGGCAGTTCACGCCACCACCGTCGCCAGCGCCTCCATCAGCTTCCGCACGTCGTACGGTTTCATCAGCAGGCCGACGTGGGGGCGGGTGAGGTACTGCTCGAGGTTTTGTTCGTCGCCGCCGTGGCCGGTGGAGAAGAGGACCGGGAGCATCGGGTAGTGCGCGGCGATGCGGGCGTAGACCTGGGTTCCTTCCATGTCCGGCAGGCCGATGTCGAGCACCACCACGTCGGGCGTCTCGCGCTCGATGGCGGCGGGGACTCCGGCGCCGTCGCGCACGATGCTCACCTCCAGCCCTTCTGCTTCCAGCAGGCGCGAGAGGCCGCTGGCGACGGCCGGCTCGTCCTCCACCAGCAGCACGCGGCGGATGGTCAGCGGGCGTTGGTCCGGACGGCGCTCGCGGCGCGGCTCGGCCGAGTCGGCGGCGAGAGGGAGGAAGATGTGGAACGTCGTCCCCATGCCGGGCGTGCTCTCCACGAAGAGCTGGCCGCCGTGGCGCATCACCACCTGGTGCGTCACCGCCAGGCCCAGGCCCGTGCCGGTGCGCTTGGTGGTGAAGAGCGGCTCGAAGATGTGGCGCAGCGTCTCCGGCGTCATGCCGCAGCCGTGGTCCTCGACGGAGATGTGCAGGTGCGAGGCCGGGTCGCGCACCACGCCGTAGCGCATCTCGCCGCCGTCGCGCCGCTCCACGCCCATCGTCAGCGCGACCACGCCGCCGTCGGGCATCGCATCGCGGGCGTTGAGCACCAGGTTCATCACGATCTGGTGGAGCTGGGCGGCATCGGCCAGCACCTTCAAGCCGGACGAGGTCACGTGCACGGCCAGCGTGTGGCGCACGCCGAGGATCGAGCGGGCGTCGAGGGCGAACGCGTCGCTCCAGCTCATCACGTCCACCGCGTCGAGCACCGGCTCGGCCGGATTGGTGAAGCGGAGGATCTCCTCCGTGATGCGCTTGCCGCGCTTGACCGACTTGCCGATGTGATCCAGGCAATCGAGGCGCCGCTCGGGCGACTGGTCGGGGCGGCGGAGCAGCTCGACGAAGGGCGAGATGCCCATCAGCACGTTGTTGAACTCGTGGGCGATGGTCGCCGCGAGACGGCCCAGGCTGGTCAGGCGGTGGGCCTGTTCGAGCTGCGCCTCCAGTTGCAGGCGCGAGGTCACGTCGTTGAAGGTGTGCACCGCCCCCTTCACCGCGCCGTCGTCGATGATCGGCGCCACGGCGTACTCCACCGGGAAGTGGATGACACCCGCGCGGAGGAAGACGTCCTCGTGCACGCGCGTGCCGGCGCCGCCGAGGAGGACGCTCTCGATGGCGCAGCCGGCGCACTTCGGATGGATGCGGTCGTGGAGGCGGGCGCCCATCAGCTCGTCCACCGAGTCGCCGATGAGGTGCGCCGCGGAGCGGTTCACCAGCGTGACCCGCCCGTCCAGGTCGATCGTGCAGATGCCCTCGTCGGTCGACTCCAGCAGCAGTTGCAGCTCGCGCGTGACGCGCTGGCTCTCCGCCTCCACGAAGCGGGCCTCGGTCACGTCGCGGGAGAAGCCGTGGACCTGCACGGCCCGCCCCTTCTCCATCTTCGCCGCCATGGACGTGGCCAGCGTGGCCCGGGTGCCGTCGGCGCGGAGGATGGCGTACTCCGCGGAGCTGCGCCCGCCGCGCTTGACCTGCTCGAAGGAGAGGATGGCCCGCTCGTGGTCGGCCGGATCGATCAGCTCCGTGAAATGCCGGCCGATCCAGCGCTCCACCCGGCGCCCGGTGATGCGCTCGAAGGCCGGATTGAGCGAGGTGATCATCCCCTCCGGATCGAGGGTGAAGATGATCTCCGTCGCCCCTTCGATGACGCTGCGGTAGCGCGCCTCGGAGGCGACGAGCTCCTGCCGGGCCAGCTCCCGCTCCCGCGCCTCGGCCAGCACGTTGGCCACGGAGCGGATGAAGTGCGAGTCGTGCGGCGGCAGCGTCTCGGCGTGGGCGGGCGCGTGCAGGACCTCGTCGCTGCCGCCCTCCAGGCCGAGGTTGACCAGCTTCTGGGCGTGCTCGAGCAGTTGCGCCGAGGGGGCGCCGGCCAGCGCCATCTGGCTCAGGTCGGCGATCGCCTCCTGCTGCTGCGAGCGGCGGGTCAGCTCCCGCTCGATGGCCACCCGCTCGGTGATGTCCTGCACGTATCCGACGACCTTCAGCGGCTTGCCGTTCTCGTCGTGCACCACGCGCCCGCGCTCGTGCAGCGTCCGGATCCGGCCGTCGGGGCGGACGATGCGGTACTCGACCTCCGCCGGCACGGCGTTGCGCCGCGCGTCCTCGAACGTCTCCTCGATCTCCTCCCGGTCGTCGGGATGGATCATGCCCATCGTCTTCTCGATGGCCGGCGGCCCTTTCTCCAGGCCGTGCATGCGGAAGATCTGGTCGGACCACATCCGCGCGCCGGTGCGCAGGTCGTACTCCCAGCTCCCGATGTTGGCGATCTCCTGCGCCTCGGCGAGCTGCGACTCGCGCAGGCGCAGCGCATCGATGGCCGTTTTCTGCTCGGTGATGTCCACCGACACGCCGACGATGCCCAGCAGCTCGCCGTCCGGGCCGGTGATCGGCGCGTCCGTGACCCAGCCGGTGAAGAGCGTGCCGTCGCGGCGCTGAAGCGTCATCTCCCCCGACCAGCTCTCCCCGCGCCGCAGCCGGGCCAGGACCTCGCCGGCGATGGCCGCCGAGACGCCGGCCGGCGTGATGTCCATGATGTGCCGGCCGACGACCTCCGCTTCGGGCCAGCCGTAGAGCTGCTCGGCGAAGCGGTTCCAGTAGGTGATGCGCCCCGCGACGTCGGTGGCGATGACCGCCTGCTGGACCGAGTCGAGCAGGTGCCGCTGCAGATCCAGCCGCTCCGCCACCTGCCGCCGCCCGGTGATGTCCTCGACCATGGCCACGCGGTCGCCGTTGCCGCCGCCCGGCCGCTGCGATCGGGAGATCGTGATCTCCATCCAGCCGCGGCTGCCGTCGCGGCGGACGAACGCCCGCTCGCTGACCGGCTCGCCATCGGCGACGATGAGGTCGCGATAAAGGCGCGAGTCGGATGCGAGCAGCTCCGCGCGCGTCCAGCCGGTGATGCGGCAGAGGCGCTCGTTCGCGTCCACCCAGCGGCCCTCGCCGTCCAGCACGACCATCCCGACCGGCGCCTGCTCGAAGACGGAGCGGAAACGCTCCTGCGCGATGCGCAGCGAGTCGGCCAGACGGCGCTTCTCGCGCCGCACGTCCGCCTCCAGCAGCTCGCGGTGCACGGCCGGGCTGAGGCGGGCCAGGTTGTCCTTCATCACGTAGTCGGCGGCGCCGGCGCGCATGGCATCGACCGCCGTCGCCTCGCTCACTGAGCCCGAGACCATGATGAATGGCGTGTCGCCGTCGACCGCCCGGACCATCTCCAGCGCGCGCATGCCGCTGAAGCCGGGGAGGAAGAAGTCGGCGATGACCAGCGGCCAGGGGCCGCTCTCCAGCGCGGCGGCGAGGCCCGCCTCGCTGTCCACGCGGACGATCTCCGGCGTCCAGCCGCCGTGGCGAAGCTCGTCCGCGATGAGCAGCGCGTCGTCCGCGTCATCCTCGATGAGGAGGACGCGGAACGGCGTCATGCGACGCCGCCTGACGCGGCGGCACGGTCGGTATCGGACATGAGGACCCGGGAGCGAACGACTGAAGGAAGTAGATAATTCCGGGAGGCTCACTCACCCTCGTTCGGGTCGACGGTGGCCATCGCGGTCAGCTCCTCGGAGGCCGCGGCGTAGGCCGGCCCTTCCGTCACCTTCACCCACTCGGCGACGAGATCCTTCGTTCCGAAGACGGCCAGCTTCTCCATCAGGAACTCGAACTTCGCCTCCAGCTCGCGGACGATCTGCCCCTTCGCCTCGGCCGGCATGTCCCACAGCCGGCGCTTGAACGGCCCCAAGGCCTTCTTACGCGTCTTGTAGACGAACTGCTCATCCGTCTCGCCGTCCTTCCGCTCGTCGAGCGCATTCTCGAAGCAGAAGGCGCGGATGCCTTCCCGGATGTCGGCCGGCAACGTCGGCGCGTCGAGGACCATGTTCTGGAAGCCGGTGGCGAGATGGATCTCCACCGCCTCCGACTCGGGGAACTTGTTGAATACCTCCTCGGGGAGGGTCGAGGCGCCGTGCTGCACGGAGCCGGCGATGCCGTACTCCCGGCGGCAGATCTCCGTCGTCTGGCGCAGCACCTCGAAGTCGATCTTCGCCTCCGCCACCGTGCCGTCGGCCATCGGGATCCCGCCGTGCGAGGTGCCGGTCTGCACGGAGATCTTGCTCATCCCGACGTCGCCGCCGAGCTCGCGGCGCACGCCGTCGATGTACGCCCGCACCTCATCCGGCTGGGTGTTGTACTTGCCCACCTCGCCGATCTCCCCGCCGACCGAGATCGTGATCCCTTCCGGCTGCCGGGCCCGGATGTACCGCGTGAAGTGCGCCGTCCCCTCGTAGTTCTCCCGCTGCTGCTCGTCGCGTGTCGCCTTGCTCAGGTCGACCAGCGTGGAGGTATCGATGTCGATGTTGTAGAACTCGGCCGCCAGCGCCTCGTCGATGAGCGACTCGAGGGCCTTGATCTCCGCCGCCTTGCCGTCCTCCGTGGCCCACTTTTTCGCGCTGGCCTGGAAATGGTCGCCCTGGATGAACACCGGCCCGCGGAACCCCTCGGCGATGGCCGCGGCCAGGACGCAGGCCGCGTATTCGCCCGGCCGCTGCTCGGTGTAGCCGATCTCGGAGCGGGCGATCTCGAAGATGAACGCCCCGACGTCGTGGCGCATGGCCGCCCGGAAGATGGCCCGCGCGGTGTCGAAAGTCAGCGCCCGGATGTTGAATGCGGGCGTGGTGAAGAGGCGCTCGACGTCGCCCCGTCCGATGGCGGTGTACAGCGGATGGATGGAGGAGGGGACCGCGCCGCGCCGCCGCGCCTCGGTGTGGATGGTCTTGCGCGCTTCGGCCTTCGCGGCTGCGTCGCCGAACACGGCGTCGCGGACGAGCTTGTCGATGTCGATGGCGGACATGGGGCCGGACTTTAGCAAAACGTCCGAAGTGTGAACAGCGGCGGGCAGAACGATACGGTATCGTCCGTCTATCGAACCTCGGAGGAGCCATGAAGAAGCACTGGGAACTGATCGTCGGCCTGGTGAGCCTCGTGGTCGGCATCGTGGCTCTCGTTGTTGGCATCGTGTACGGCCAGGGTCAGGCCTCGCTCGCGCGGCGGGCGGAGCAGGCCCAGGCCCAGTCGCTGGTCCGCGAGGCGACCGAGATGGTGACGCGCGGCGGGTCGACCATGGCCCAGACCGACTGGCGCCTGACCGGCGACGCCGACGCGGAGGTGCAGAAGGCGCTGTCGCGGCTGGACCTCGCGATCAAGCTCGACCCCGGCAGCGCCGACGTCCTCAAGACGCAGGCACTGTGCTATGACATCCTCGGACATTACGACGAAGCGCTCGGCATTTACGCGAAAGCACTCACCCGTTCACCGCAGAAGTCTCTCTCCGCGGCCATTCTGAACAACATGGGCAACATCTACCTGGAGCAGTGCGAGCTGGGGAAGGCGGAACAGTCCTTTCGCAAAGCCATCGCTATGTACCCCAATCTGGCGGTGGCGCACGGCAACCTGGGAGACGTCCTGCGCCGCTTCGCCAAGTATGACGAGGCGGTCCGGGAAGCTCGCCTGGCGGGGAAGATCGATCCGGGTTTCGTCGGCGCGCTGCTCGTAGAGGCGCGCGTGGAAGTGGCCCGCGGCAATCCGCAGAAGGCGTATCCGATCCTCGTGAAAGCGGTCCGGCTCGACCCGCAATACCAAGTCGACACCCATCTCGAACTGAGCCGGCTGCTCGATCGGTTGGGCCGGCCTGCCGATGCGTTGAAGGAGGCGCGCGGCGCCGTGCTCGTCGAGCCGAACTCGGCGAGCGCACATCAATGGCTCGCGGAGCTTCTCGGCCGGATCGGTCATGCCGAGGAAGCGGCGGCGGAGGCGGATGAGGCGCAGACGTTGGCCGGCCTGCGCAAGAGCAGCGACAAGTGCTGAGCGTTCAGGCCGCCGCCCCGATCGCCCCCCGGATCTGCTCGATGAGCGCGTTCACGTCGAATGGCTTGAGCACCGCGCCGTTCGCGCCGATGGCGGCCAGCTCGTCGCGCTCCACCGGCTCGCCGCTGAGGATCAGGATGGGGAGTTGCTCGAGGCCGGGCTCCGCGCGCAGGGCGCTGACCACCTCGTCGCCCATCATCCCCGGCATGTTGCGGTCGAGCAGGACCAGGTCGGGATGCCGCTCGCGTGCGGCCTGGAGCGCCGCCGCGCCGCTGCTGGCCACGACCGGCTCGAAGCCGAACTCGCGGAGGAGGTTGCGCATCAGGAGGAGGATCGGGCCGTCGTCGTCGACGACCAGGATGACCGGACGTGGATTGCTCATCGGAACCGCGGCGGAGTGTAAAGGATGTTCAAGTAAAATTCGACGCTCATGGCAGTCAGGCACGACCGTAAGGTCTCGATCCTCGACGTAATGGGCCCCGTGATGGTCGGCCCCTCCAGCTCCCACACCGCCGGCACGGCGCGCCTCGGGCGCGTCGCGCGAGAGCTCCTCGACGAAGACCCGGTCGAGGTCCACTTCTACCTTCACCCGCCGCTTGCCGCGACCTACCGCGGCCACGGCTCCGACTTCGCCCTGGTCGGCGGCGCCATCGGCCTGAACGTCGACGACCCGCGCATCCCCGAGGCCATCCGCATCGCCGAGCAGATGGGCGTCACGATCGAGTTCTCCGAGGAGGATCTGGGCGATGTCCACCCGAACACGGTGCGCATCGAGATCAAGGGCCGGCAGCGCGAGGCGGAGATCGTCGGCTCGTCGATCGGCGGCGGGGTGATCGAGGTGTTCGAGCTCAACGGATTCCAGACGCGCTTCAAGGGCGACTCGCCGACGCTCCTCCTCTTCTACCGCGACCGGCCGGGCATGATCTCCGAGGTGACGAAGACCATCGCCGAGGAAGGGATCAACATCGCCTCGCTGTACTGCTCGCGCAAGCAGCGGGGGAAGGACGCCTTCATGCAGATCGACGTCGACTCGCCGATCTCGGGCGATGCGCTGCGGCGGATCTGCGCCACGCCCGACGTGGCCGAGGCAAAGTACCTCGACCGCATCCCGTAGGCGCGCGGGCGTCCCGCCCGCTAGCGGCGACACGTCTCGTGTCGCCGTGATCGCCCGCTCGCCAATCGCCGGAAGCGGGCACGCGCTTTTCACGTTGTCCGCGTCATGATCGAATCATTCGCCCACCTGGAGCAGCTCGCAGCCGGACGCGACCTGGCCGAAGTCTTCCTCGAGACCGACGAGCAGGAGCACGGCATTCCGGCCGCGCAGATCCTGGCCGCGCTGCGCAAGCGGCGGGAGGTGATGCGCGACTGCATCGAGCGGGGCAAGAACGGCGGGCAATCGATGGGCAAGCTCGTCGGCAACGAGGCCAAGCTGCTCGACGAGGCCTTCCGCAACGGCCGGACGTTCCTCGATCCGCTCACCATCAAGGCCGAGCTCTACGCCCTCTCCGTGATGGGCGAGAACTCGCGCATGGGCGTCATCGTCGCCGCGCCGACCGCCGGCGCGGGGGGCGTCGTTCCCGGCATGCTCCTGGCCCTCGAGGAGGAGCGGAACGTCGAGCCGGAGAAGACGGTGCGCGCTCTCGTCGTGGCGGGCGGCGTCGGCTCGATCATCGCCCTCTCGGCGAACATCTCCGGCGCCGCAGGCGGCTGCCAGAACGAGGTGGGGGTCGCGGCCGCGATGGGCGCCGCGGCGGTGGCCTACATGATGGGCGGCACGCCGACCGACTCGATCCACGCCGCCGCGATCGCCCTCAAGAACACCCTCGGCCTGGTCTGTGATCCGGTCGGCGGCCTGGTCGAGGTGCCGTGCGTCAAGCGCAACGCCCTCTTCGCCGTGCACGGCCTCACCGCGGCGCAGCTCGCGCTGGCCGGCGTGAAGTCGGTCATCCCGATGGACGAGGTAGTGGAGGCGATGGTGCGCATCGGCCGCGCCCTGCCCCGCGGCCTGAAGGAGACGGCCGAGGGAGGATTGGCCACGACGGCCACCGGCTGCGCCATCGGATCGCGGCTGAAGGACGAGGCGAACCAGCGCCGCGCCGAGCGCGCCGCGGAGCGGGAGCGGATGGCCCAGGAGCGGAAGGCGACCGCGAGTTAGCGGTATCCTTCGCGGATGCGTCCTGATCCGGCCACCGAATACGCGCCCCATCACGAAAAGTACGTCTCGCTGATCACCGATCCGGTGCTCGTCGCGCTGCGCGACCAGCGCCGCGAGATCGTGGAGCTCTTCGGCAGCCTCTCGGACGAGCAGGCCAGCCGCCGCTACGGCGAGGGGAAATGGAACCTCCGCGAAGTGCTGGGCCACATCATCGACGGCGACCGCGTCTTCGGCTTCCGCGCCTTCGCCTTCGCCCGCGGCGAGGCCTCGGCGTTGCCGACGTACGACCCCGACGGCTACGTGAAGAAGGGCGGCTACGACGCCCGCTCGATGAGCAGCCTCCTCTCCGAGTTCCTCGCCGTCCGCGACTCGGTCATCCAGCTCTTCGATACGCTGGAGCCGGATGCCTGGTCGCGCGGAGGCACGGCGAGCAACGCAAAGGTGACGGTGCGCGGGCTGGCGTACATCGCGGCCGGGCATGCCGCGCATCATCTGAAGATCGTGCGCGAGCGGTATCTGAAATGAGACCGCCGCCGCCGGAACTGCTCGATTTCCTCGCGCCCTACGATGCGGCGATCGTCGAGCTGGTGCTGGCGGCGCGCGCGCGCCTGTTGCAGCTCGCGCCCGAGGCGACGGAGACGGTGTGGGACGCGGTCAACGCCGTCGCCACCGGCTTCTCCTTCACCCCGCGCTGGCAGGACGGCTTCTGCTACGTCGCCGCCTGCACGACGCACGTCAACCTCGGCTTCTACCGCGGCGCGAGCATCCCCGACCCGCACGGCCTGCTGGAGGGCACCGGCAACGTCTCCCGCCACATCAAGCTCTGGACGCTCGCCGACCTCGAGAAGCCGCACTTGGACGAGTTGATCCGCGCCGCGATGGCCGGCTCGCCGCTCGCCGACGCCGCCCCGCAGACGATCATCCGGCGCATGAACTCCCCGAAGCGGCGCCGGCCCGGCGCGAGATAGTGTCATCCTGAGGCGCGACGACGCCGAAGGATCCGCACCTTCAGGCGCTGCGGCAAGATCGATACGGATTCTTCGCCGTCTGCGCGGCTCAGAATGACACTCACCGCGAAACGATCGTCCACACCCCGATCGCGATGAACCCGATGCCGGCGACGATCTTCAGCGTCTTCGGCGAGATGAACCGCTCCAGTTGCGCGCCGACCAGGACTCCGATGGCGGCCGCCAGCGTGAGCGCCAGCGCCGAGCCGGCGAAGATGATCCACTTGTTGCTCTTCCCCTCCGCCGCGAAGAGCATCGTGGCGAGCTGCGTCTTGTCCCCGATCTCGGCGAGGAAGACGGTGGCGAAGACGGAGAAGAAGGCTTTCCACATGGCGGAGGGCATCTTACGATGGGGCGATGAGGCGCAACCTGCTGCGGCATCGATTCCGTGTCGGGCACATCCGCGGACGCGTGCCGGTCCTGGTGCACTGGAGCGTGCCGGCGCTCTGCCTCTTCCTCGTCGGCGTCTGGGTCGATCAGTGGCTGATGGCGACCGTCGCCGTCGCCAGCTACCTGACGATGCTGCTCACGCACGAGGTCGGACATCAGCTCGTGGCGGAACGGCGGGGATGCCGGATCCTGGCCATCGAGATCTATCCGCTGCACGGCCGCTGCGTCTTCGAGCCGTGGGTACGCGACGACGAAGCGTTCGTCGCCTGGGGCGGGGCGCTGGCGCAGTTCGCGGTCGCCCTGCCGCTCGCGGCGTATGTCATCCTCGCCGGCTACACGCGCTTCGAGCCGGTCAACGCCATCCTGGCCATCCTCGGCTTCATCTCGCCAATCATCGCCGCGCTGAACCTACTGCCCATCGCGCCGCTCGACGGCCGCCGCGCCTGGGCCGCCATCCCGCTCCTGTTTTCGAGGAGCAAGCGCAAGACGCGCGACCTCACTGCCGGCGAGGCCCTCGAGGAAGCGCTGCGCAAGGCGCGCAGGCAGTGAGGCCCGCTACGGGTAATACCCCCGTATCGTCTTCGCCCGTCCCTCGCTCACCTGCACGGTGATCTCGCGCCACTTGCCGCCGGCTTTGACGCCATCCGGCGGGTAGAAGCCGAGGACGTATTGCGAGCGGAGCTCGTTCTGGATGTCGTTGTAGACGCGCTGCAGATCCTCCGCGCGCTCGATGTAGTAGGTGTTGCCGCCCGTCTCGCTGGCGAATTTGCCCAGCTTGTACTTCACGTCGATCTCCGTCGGGCGGATGCCGATCCCGATGCCGTAGATCGGCACCGCCGTCCGGCGGGCGTACTCGATGGCCTGCTCGAACGAGAACTTGGAGGCCGTGTCCTTGCCGTCCGTGATCACCACCAGCGCCTTCTGCCCCTTCACGCCGAGGAAGTTGTAGAGGGCGAAGACCACCGCGTCGTAGAGCGCGGTCGACTCCTCCGCGCGCAGCTTGGCCAGGCCGGCGTTCATGTCCGCCAGGCTGGCCGACCACTTCTGGATGAGCGACGGCTGAGTGTCGAAGGCGACCAGGAAGGCCTTGTCGCCGCCGCGCATCACGTTCTGGAAGAACTGCGCGCCGGCCTTCTGGGCCTCGCTCATGCGCGGCTGCATCGACCCCGAGGTATCGATGGCCAGGCCGATGGAGAGCGGCAGGTTCTTCACGTACTCGAACTTCGAGATCTTGATCTCCTTCCCCTCGTCCAGCACGCGGAAGGCGGTGGCGGGGAGGTCCTGCTTCGGCTTGCCGCCGACGAGCACCGTGGTCGGGAGCTCGACCAGGTGGACATTGATCTCCTCCATGTAGTCGGGCGTGTTGATCATCACCACGTCCTCGACCGGCGGCGTCGGGTCGTCCTTGAGCTGGGCCACGGCGCGGAGGTAGCCGACGCCGGCCGTGGACGGGACGTCCACCGTCTGGACGAACGGCGGGTCGTAGAGCTTGGCGATGGGCGTCGTGTTGAGGAAGAGCTGCACGTAATCGAGCTTCTTGCCGTCCGGCACGTTGACCGACATCTCCACGCGCGTCTTGCCGTGCAGCTTGTAGGCGACGCGCGGGGAGTTGATGCGCACCCGGAACGGGTCGGTCCCGGTGTTCACCACCACCTCGTCGCCGGTGAGGAACTGCCCTTTCTCATCCAGGGCGACGGCGCGGATCTTCCGCACCTGGGGGACGTCGCCGAAGTCGAGGTCGAGGGTGTAGGGCGGCTGGCGCTTGACCATCACCTTGCGCCCATCGAGATAGAACTCCACCGCCTTGATGGCCTCGCCGACGGCCATCGTCTCGATGTGCTGCAGGCCGCTGAGCAGCTCGTCCGGCAGCGGCACGATGCGCAACTGCGTCTCGCTGGAGGTGATGGCGTCCTTGAGCTGGGCCACCGTCTGCTGGGCCGTCTCGCGGGCCTTGATCTGCTCCGCGGTGTCGAAGATCTCCGGCACTTCCAGCGGGTTCTCCAGCACGATCTCCGCGCCGGAGTTCACGTCCACGACCTTGATGCGCGAGCGGTAGCTGTTGGGCCGCAGGAAGCGGTCGATGACGATGGGCAGCTTCTCGTCCTTGATGTCCGCAGGGAAGTCGAAGCGGTAACGGTAGTTCTCGAAGAGCGACTCGTCCTTGAGCACCTCGCCGGTGACGTCGATGCTGTACATCTGCGCGTCGCCCACCTGGTTCGGCTTGAGCTGCGCGCGGGGCACCATCACGGTCATCTGCGCGTCGGTGCGGCCGCCCTGCTTGGCCGGATACTGCACGCCGAAGTCCGCGGCCAGCTTCGGCGCGCTGGGGTTGGCCAGCACCACGGAGCGGAGGATCTTGCGCACGTCCTCCTGGTTGATCTGGGGCGGGTTCCACACACGCCCGATGTCGGTGCGGTTCTGCTGCATCTGCAGGATGGCGCGCATCAGGATGTCGCCATTCGGGCAGGTCGTTTCGACCTTGGAGACGTAGACATACGGGTTGGCCGACTCGTCGAAGACCTTCGTCACCCCCCCGTCCGGGCCGGCGATGGCCCCCGCGACCTCGGTGGAGACGAGGTCGGCCAGGTTCATCCGCTGGTCGCCCATCGTGTTCCACAGCTTGTAGTCGCGGCCGTAACGGGGCACGTAGAAGACGAGGTAGATCTTGTGCAGGCCGAGGGAGGGGAGGTAGTCGTAGAGCCAGAGCTCGATGGGCTGGAGGAGCTGGCTGCAGTCGATGGCCAGCCGGCTGTCGGGGCGGCCGTTGATGAGGAGCATCTTGGAGCGGTCGTTGGAGAGCTGCTTGAACTCCTCGCGCGCCTCCTCGATGCGGTGGTAGTAGTCGTCCTTGAAGGCGAAGTTCGTCAGGCCGCTGAGCGTGTCGCGGCGGCGCCAGAACTCGGTGATGTAGGCGTCGCGCTGGGCGTCGGTCTCCAGGATGAGGAAGGTGTCGATCTCCGCCGGCAGGATGATGGGATCGACTTCCTCGAGCCACTGCCGGTACTTGTCGGAGAGGGCCTTCATCCGGTCCTTCCGCTCGCCGCGGGAGAGCTTGCGGACGCCCGGGTCGAGGGCCGGGTCTTTCTTCTTCTGCTCGGCCGGCGCCTTGGCGGCGTCGGCAGGATTGTTCGTCTGTGCCAGGATGTTCGAGACGCCGAACGCAAGCATCACTGCGGCGATGAGCCCGATCCTCTTCATCGATGTCCTTCCCGTGCGGGTTTTCTGATGCAGCGCATCTACGTCGACAACAACGCCACCACCCCGGTCCATCCCGACGTGTTGCGCGTCGTGAGCGAATCGCTGGCGACGGTGTTCGGCAACGCCTCGAGCATTCATAAAGAAGGCCAGACGGCGCGGCGGGCGATTGAAGAAGCCCGGGAGTCGGTGGCTCGCCTGATCGGCGCCGCGGGCCGCGACGTGATCTTCACCAGCGGCGGCACGGAGTCGAACAACGCTGCCATTTTCGGGGCGATGGCCGGCGCGCACGGTCAGCATGTTGTCACAACCGCCATCGAGCACCCTTCCGTGCTGGAGGCCGTCTCCCGCTTCGAGGCCACCCTCGTCCCTCCCGCCCGCAGCGGCCGCGTCGACGCGGGGGCGATGATCGCCGCCCTCCGCCCCGACACGCGCCTGGTGGCCATGATGCTGGCCAACAACGAGACGGGCGTCCTCCAGCCGGTGGCCGAGGTGGCGCGCGTCTGCCGTGAGCGCGGCATCCACGTCCACTGCGACGCCGTGCAGGCGGCGGGCAAGATCGAGGTCGATGTCGTGGGCCTCGGCGTCGACACGCTCTCCCTCTCCGCGCACAAGCTGCACGCGCCGAAGGGCATCGGCGCGCTCTGGGTCCGCCGCGGCCTCGCCCTCGCGCCGCACGTGGTGGGGG
>DATEOX010000710.1:0-4078 GCA_035273585.1 Thermoanaerobaculia bacterium | reverse complement strand
GCGATCCGCGCACGTTCGAATGGTTCGAGCAGCCCGATCCGTCGCGCATCGAGGCCGCGCTGGAGCTGCTGCGGCTTCTCGGCGAGACGAAAGACCTCCGCCGCTTCCCGCTCCATCCGCGCCTCGCGCGTCTCGTTCTCGCGGCGAGAGGGGCTAGAGATGCCATCGCGCTGGCCGTCGAGCTCTCCGGCGGCGCGCCGGCCGAGGTCCGCGAGCTCTCCTCCATCGCCCGCCGCATCCTCGGCGATGACTACCGCGAGCAGGTCGACGACGAGACCTTCCGCCGCGCGGTGCTCGCCGGCTACCCCGACCGCGCAGCCATGCGCCGCGGCACCGGCTTCACCCTCGCCACCGGCACCGGCGCGACGCTCGCCCGCGGTCTGGCCGATCCGGGTGGCGACTTTCTCGTCGCGCTGGAGGTGATGAGCGGCACGATGCGGCGCGTGGTGAAGATCGAGCGCGACTGGCTCGCGCCGACGCATCGCGACGTCGCGCACTCCATCGAAGGCAACCGCGTCCGCGCCGTCGAGCGGGTCTGGTATCTGCGCCTCCTCCTGCGCGAGCAGCAGGTGCCGGCCGACCCGGAGGAGGCAAGGCGCCTCCTCGCCGCCAACGCGAAGCCCGATCCGATCCTCGCCGCGCGCCTGCGCTTCGCCGGCCTCCAGACGCCCGACAAGCGCCTCGACCAGCTCGCACCGACCTCTTTGAAGCTGCCGAGTGGGCGCTCGGCCAACCTCGATTATCGCGAGGACGGCAGCGTCGTCGCCTCGGCGAAACTGCAGGAGCTCTTCGGCCTGGCCGAGACGCCGCGCCTCGGGCCCCGGCAGACGCCCATCACCTTCCAGCTCCTCGCCCCGAACGGCCGCCCGGTGCAGGTCACGCGCGACCTGCGCAGCTTCTGGGACAACACCTACCCCGAGGTGCGCAAGGAGCTGCGCGGCCGTTACCCGCGGCATCCGTGGCCCGACGACCCGTGGACCGCGGAGGCAACGCACCGCACGAAGAGACGGTGAGCGGGCGTCGCGTGTCATCCTGAGCCGCGAAGACGGCGAAGGATCCGTACCGATCCTGCGCCGCGCCTGAAGGTACGGATCCTTCGGCGTCTTCGCGCCTCAGGATGACATCTGTATCCTCTTGGCCGATGCAATCGATCGTGCTCGCCATCGCCCTCACCCTCCCGATTGAAAAAGTGCAGACCGCGCTCGTCGCCAGGTATGGCGAGGCGCAGCGGCCGCGCATCGAGCGCGGGGTACACCAGGCGGCCGAGTTCTGGCGCCCCGAGGACGGCGACGCCGCCGCGTTCGAGGAGTTCGCCGCGACGAACTTCGCCCCCGACGGCGAGCGCCTCGACGCCCTCTTCAACCGGTTGCAATCCGCCCTGGAGTCGGTCGACGGCCACATGGCGGAGATCTCCCGCGACTGGAAGTGGCAGTCCGACCTCGACGTCGGGCCGGTGCTGCCCTTCGACGAGATCATGGCCGGCTACGAGCCGGGCGCCCATCTCAATGAAGACCTCTTCGCCAACAAGCTGGCGCACGTGGTCCTGCTGAACTTCCCGCTCACCACGCTCGACCAGCGCCTGGCCGAAGGCGACGAGTGGTCGCGCCGGCAGTGGGCGGAGGCGAAGCTCGCGTTGCGCTTCTCCCGGCGCGTGCCGGCCGAGGTGAACGTGGCTGCGAGCCGCGCGTTCGCGGAGACGTCGCAGTTCGTCTCCACCTACAACATCTGGATGCATCACGTCCTCGGAGCCAACGGCGAGCGGCTCTTCCCGGAGAAGATGCGCCTCCTCGCGCACTGGAACCTTCGCGATGAGATCAAGGCCGACTACAGCGACGCGGAGCACGGCATGGCCAAGCAGCGGATCATCAAACGGGTGATGGAGCGGATCGTCGACGGGACGATCCCCTCCGCGGTCGTCGACAACCCGCGCGTCGACTGGAACCCGTTCACGAACGAGGTGACGCCGTCCTCGATCGTCGATTACGAGGCGGCGTCCCTCAGCCCTCCGTCCGCGCGCGGCGAGGCGCCACGGTACGCGATGATCCTCACCACCTTCCGCGCGGCGAAGCTCGCCGATCCGTACTCGCCGACCGCGCCGACGCACATCATCCGCAAGTTCGAGGAGGACCGGCAGCTTCCCGAGGCGCGGGTGAAGAAGATGCTGGAGCAGATCGTCTCATCGCCGCTCGTCCCGCGCGTGGCGAAGCTGATCGAGCAGCGCCTGGGGCGCAGGCTCGAGCCGTTCGACCTCTGGTACAACGGCTTCCGTCCCCGCGCGCGGTACACGGAAGAGCAGCTCGACGAGCAGGTGCGCAAGCGCTACCCATCAGCGGCGGCGTACGCGGCGGACATGCCCCGCCTGCTCGAGCAGCTCGGCTTCACCAAGGAGCGGGCGGCATACCTCGCGGCACGCATCGCCGTCGATCCGGCGCGCGGCTCGGGCCATGCGCTGCCGTCGTCGCACCGGCAGGACAAGCCGCGCCTGCGCACGCGCGTGGGGAAGGAGGGGATGGACTACAAGGGCTACAACATTGCCGTGCACGAGATGGGGCACACGGTGGAGCAGGTCTTCTCCCTCAACGACATCGACTACTACACGCTGTCGGGCGTTCCGAACAACGCCTTCACCGAGGCGCTGGCGTTCGTCTTTCAGGCGAAGGACCTGGAGCTGATGGGACTGGCCAAGCCTTCGCCGGAGGCGCGGGCGATGCAGACGCTGAACGACTTCTGGGGCACGTACGAGATCTCCGGCGTGGCCCTCGTGGAAATGGAAATGTGGCACTGGATGTACGACCATCCCGACGCCACGCCGGCGCAGCTCCGCGACGCGACGGTGCGCATCGCGAAGGACGTCTGGAACCGCTACTACGCCCCCGTCTTCGGCGAGCGCGACGTCACGCTCCTCGGCGTTTACGCGCACATGGTCAACTACTTCATGTACCTGCCCGACTATCCGATCGGCCACATGATTGCCTTCCAGATCGAGGAGCAGATGGAGAAGGCGGGCAACATCGGCCGCGAATTCGAGCGGATGGCGAAGTTCGGCAGCGTGACGCCCGATCTCTGGATGCGCCACGCCTCGGGCGCGCCGGTGGGGCCGGAGGCGCTGCTGGCGGCGGTGGGAAAGGCGCTGAAGTAGTTGCTGGTTGCTAGTTGCTGGTTGCTAGTAGAGCGTTCGGCCGCGCGTCCTACCAGCAACCAGTAACCAGCAACCAGCAACCAGTAACTGCCTCCCCCGTTACAATCTCCCCATGTTCCCCCACGAATTCGCGGACCTCCTCAACGCTCGCGGGCGGAAGCTGCTGGATGAGCCACCGCGGTTCGAGGTCTTCCGCAAGCGCGGCATGACGCCGATCGTCGTCCTCTCCGACCTGATCGACGATGCGGTGGCGAAGCGGTGCATCCGTGCGCTGGACGAGGCGTTCTACCCGCTTCTGAAGCGGATGCACACGCCCATCCCGCGCGAGGCGATCACGAAGATGAAGAAGAATTACTCCGACTCGCTGCGCAAGACCGTGCGGGTGAAGACGTGCACGCTGAACTCGCGCAAGTCGTATGCGCTCGACGCCGGCCGCGCGGTCGGCCTGAGCCAGATGATGCAGTCGCAGAGCTTTCTGCGGTTCGCCGAGGCGGTGGTTGGGGCGCCGCTGAACGCGGGGCACTGGGGGCGGCAGGTCATCTGCTATGAGCAGGGGGACTACAGCGGGCCGCACAACGATCACCATCCGGAGTCGGAGGCCGCGCGCAACGGCTTCGTCGACCTGCACATCATGTTCTCCAACGACGCCGTGCAGTCGCAGTGGCTGGTGTACGAGGAACGCGGGTTTCTGTCGCAGTCGCACGAGGTGGCGAAGACGAGCGGCATCGCCGTCTACCGCCTGCCGTTCTGGCATTACACGACGCCGCTCGTCGGCCGCCCCGGCCGCGAGGCCGAGGCGCGCCGCTGGCTGCTCCTCGGGTCGTTCGATTTCGACCCGCCGCTGAAGAAGCTCGCTTACTGACCGAGCAGCCGGATCTCGACGACCCCGTGCGTCGGGACGTCGATGGCCTTGCCCCTTGGCGCTGCCATCGGCTCGCC
>DATEOX010000709.1:0-18151 GCA_035273585.1 Thermoanaerobaculia bacterium | reverse complement strand
TCGACGCATTCTACGACTGCGTCATAGCGAAGAGCCAGCGTTCGAAAACATTGGATCGGATCCTTCGGAAGATCCTTAGGAATGGAATCCAACGTTCGCGATCCGACGAGCAAGACGTCGTAGATGTCCGTCGTTGCGTTTCCGATCACCATGAGATCACTCGTTCCCATGGGCGAAAGACCCTGTTGCGCTGCGCTCATCAATTCGAGAGCAGCCATGCCTTTCCACAGAGGCATTGTCGGCGAGGTGGTTCCGTCGAACTGTAGTAATACCCATCGCAAGTCGGCCTCTGCAGTCGCAAACGCACGAACCACATCAGCGAGTCCGACGGTCAGCGGCTGTCCAGGTGAGGACCGTACCGTAAAGATCATCTTGTTCCCGGCGACGTAATCACGGTTTTGGTTGAAATTCCGGCACTGGTTCCGGCGGGCCAACTTTTCCATTTGGCTGGATGACATGCTGGTGCGGGTTTGGGTGCACGGCGGGCTCATTGTGGTTCGAGAAGTCGATTCGCCGCCCTCCCTGAGCGTTTCCGTTCCATTCTCTGACCTGTGAATAAGGAGCTTCGCCTTTCGTCGGGGTGGTTCTGGAACCCAACTGCGTGTGCGGTCGCCCTGCGGCGGCGGGGTCCGGCATCTCGTTCCCGTGAGCGTCCCTTGGTAACGGAAGTGGATTGCCATCAGCGTCCTTCGGCGTGTAGATACGAGTTGACGGCACGGACGAAGGAGCAGCTTCATTTTCCAACGTACGCTGAAGGCGATTGGCGCCCAGCCCGATACTAACCAATTCGCCCGCGCCGAGAATCTCCACTGTTGCAATCGAAAGCGCTGCCGCGCCGCTCCGAAGCGCCCACGAGACCGCGGGCGGAGCGCAGCACAAATTTTCCGGAGTCATCTTCTTCGTGAAGCCAGGCTCTTGGTAGCGATCTCGTCCGTCAAGATCGACCGACTTCAGCGGATTGCCAAAGACATATGCATATCGGTTCCAACCCTGTGGCTCGCGCAGTGCAGAATTCGTGTTGAGACTCGGATCGACCGATAGAAAACGCCCCCAACGGCTGGAATACATGCGAGCATGCATGTTGTCGAGTGGCGCGTTGCCGCCGCTCGGGTCCTCGTCGCGCTCGTGGCCAGTGAATCTAAGGGGGCTGCCTTCTTGCGTGTTGCCCGGCGACCATTCCTCGCCAAAGGGCCAGTAAACGTGATACCCGATCTTGTTGCCGGCGCCGTCGGTGACGAGGCGCGGCGTGCGGAGATGGTCGAGGCTATAGTGCTCGACAAGGCCACCAGGCCTGAGCGCAGCAAGGAGCAAACCATCACGATAGACGTAGTCGCGCTCTACCGACCACGCGTTGCCGTGCTGCTTGAAATCACGGAGGACTTTGTTGTCGAGACCGCGAACCGTCCAGTGTGTCGTATTGCTACTCACGTCGAATGCGAAGAGTCGCTCGTCATCTGCCGTGTACGCATAGATCATCCGCGGCTGCGTGCTCGTCCCGAGCCGGACAGTGCTAAGCATGCCCATCGCGTCGTACTCGTAGTGCTGCGTGTTCGCCGTAATCACGTTGCCGGCGCCGTCGTACTCGACGTTACTGAGGCGATTCGTGCCGGCCGTGACATCGAGATGCACGGTCTCGCCTAGCTTCGTGATACTCGTGAGGTTCGCATACTCGTCGTAGGTGAAGGACTGCGTTTGCATCGCATCCATAACAGGGCCGCGCACCGTGGCGGTTCGCAGACGGCCGACCTTGTCATACACGTACACCTCGGTCCCGATCGCCGTGACGTTTCCCGCACCGTCATATACGTAGGGACCGTTCGTCCACGAGGTCGGCCCGGTGTTCGGCTGCGCCTTGAGGTATTCCAGGGCTTTTACCGCCTGTGGTACGGACCGCGGTGCATCCTCCGCGCGCAACGAGCACGGCACGAAAGCGATAAGCATGACGAGCAATCGAAGCAGCACGATGTTCACCTCGAAACTATTATCGTTCCGGAGACAGCACTGCTTTTCCGGTACAGGACGGCTCGTATCGACCATTTGTCGGGTACGAAAGAGTGTCAGAGTACCAGCCCGTAGTCAATCCGCTCCGACTCTCCGACACCTCGCACTTTTCACGGAAGTGGCGAATTGCACATCGGCCCGGCGGCCGCACCGCTGCCGCTTGCTCCTGCGCGAAATCACACGTTGTTCAACGTCAATGAAGACCGTGGACCTGCCGGCACTCGTCCGGCTGACGTTCTTTCGCTCAGCCGCCGCGTGCCTTCACGTTCCAGCGGCAGAGCGGCACGCCATGCAGACTTGCGCGCTGCTGAAGGCTGCTCGTCCGCCGAGCCAGCGAACGGCACGCGGTCGGCTGCTGCGAAGAGTTAGCCGGCCCCATATTCGCGAGGCGTGCTGGCTCTCGCATACTCTTGAAGGCGGTGAATCGGCCGCTCGAGGCAATTCTGCGAAGCGATGACCGCTTTCAGTGTCTGATCGAGAGCACGAATATGACGGCGGATCGCATTCACTGTCCTCCAGCCGAGATTCATCCGATGCGGGATCGCATTCACTGTCCTCCAGGCGAGATTCACTCGATGCTAGATCGCATTCACTGTCCTCTAGCCGAGATTCATCCGATGCGGGATCGCATTCACTGTCCTCCAGGTGAGATTCACTCGACGCGCGATCGGATGAATGCGATCAGAGCACGGATGAATGCGAGCCGGGTGCGGATGAATGCGAGATGCCGACGCGAGGACCTGCCGGGAGCGACACGTCAATCATCACGCCACACTCTGAGCACGAGGCGCTCAGGTTCTTCGGTGATCTCGATTCGATCTCGCGGGGAAACCGAGACGTTCCAGGCACTGCCCCGACATTCGAATGTAGGGGACGACCTGCTCGCGACGACGATAGGTCCCCTCGGCACGGATGATGGATGCGACGAGCAGGCACGTGCGGTCACGCCTGGGATCATTCCGGGCGCCTAACGATCTTGCCCAGTCAGCCTGCGCCACCCGAATCGGCCCGAGCAACGGAATGGACCGCAGGATCTTCCATTCAGCCTGGCGCCGCTTCGCCGATCATCGCTGCTCGCGGCGCCACCTTCAGCTCCAGCAACTTGTCCAGTTGCTCGAGCAACGATGCCGCTCGCAACCGGGCCCCGGGCTCTGCAGCCTCTTCAGCCATTCCTTTCGTTGCGATGGCCGGTAGACCGTCTTCCCCACCGTGCTGATCGCACAACCGCCGTAAATCGCCTTGACCCGCTGCACGACCCGCGTCGAGTCTTCCACCAGGTTCGTATAGCAACGCACCAGCTCTTTCAGCGTCGCCACACCCGGCGTGCCATGGTGAACCACTCTCAACGCGCCGAGCCGGAGCTGTTCCGATAGCCAGCCGCGTCGATCCGATCGCTCTTGTTCGCCGTCCCGCTCCGCCGGCCGCGGATGTCGCACACCACGACCCGCTCGGCGTGCGGCGTCGGCAGATCGTGCAGCCGTTGCGCGTGCGTCCCCTCCTCGAACACCACGTGCGCGCTTGCCCGCAGCTTTGAGCAGTCCTACGATCGCGTTCCCTTCGTCGACATCGTCGCACGCATGCAGATCGCTCCGCTCTCATTCCGCAGCGTCGCCACCGTGATTGCCTGGTGAACGTCCAACGCGAGATACTGAATCGCGTGATTCTTCATGGCAGCCGTCCCTTCCTTTCGTTCGTGCTTCGTCAGCTCCGAACTTACAGGAAGGGGCGTGCTTTCAACATGCGTTAGCCGGCACTATTCCAACAGTCTCAGGGGAAATTATGCGCGGCGTCGGCGAACGCTATGACCAGCCACTGCAGGTGCGTTCCCGCGGCTAAGATCAACGGTGATGCCGCCGCACCAGCGCTTGCGTCACCCTGACGTATCACGCTCGATCCCGCTATCCACTTCGTTAATTGGAGGCCGCCTTGTTCGTTCCTCACCGGCACAAACAGGTAGTCGGCGTAAAAGTCGCTGTGAGAATAGAGATCGTGCCATCGGATCCAGAGCTTTGCTGCACAATACCGGTGGACGCGACATTCCACGTTGGAACGGCGAGCTTGCCAGAGTTGTTGCGTGTCGCCGTGACAATTAGGCTGCTTGCGCTGCGACGACGGCTTCAGCGACAGTTCCAGCGTAGGTTGTGTGCTTACGTGTGATTTTGTCCGACACGACCTCGAGTGGCCTGCACCGAGCACGGCCGGTGACATCCTGCGCCGTGCGAACCTGGTCCTGCCACGCGAACGGCGTTCGCCACCGGCACATCCGCTGCGCACGCGCAGCGAACCTGCTGAGCCGAACGATCTCATGACCGTCGACTACAAAGGACAGTTTCTTCTCGGCGATCACCGCTACTGCTATCCGCTGACGGTCGTCGATCAGTGAGCCGCTATCTGATCGCCTGTGACGCGTATCTGTCGAACGAAAGCCTCCACACCCAGCGTGCATTCGAGCGGATCTTCCGCGAGTACGGCCTGCCCCGAGCCATCCTTTCGGACAACGGCAGTCCGTTCGGATCTCCTGGCTTGGCGAGGCTCTCGAGGCTGTCGCTGTGGTGGATCCGGCTAGGCATCCGTATCGAACGCATCGTGCCCGGGCATCCGGAACAGAACGGAGCGCACGAGCGGATGCATCGGACGCTCAAAGCCGAGACGGCGCGGCCTCCGGAGCGCACCCTCGATCGTCAGCAGAAGCGATTCGACGAGTTCCGTCACACCTACAACCACGAGCGCCCGCACGAGGCGCTCGGGGCAGAAGCGGCCAGCAACGATCTATCGCCCGTCCTCACGGCCATATCCGGAGTCGCTTCCGCCGGTCGAGTACGCAGGCCATCTCGAGACCCGCAAGATCGAGCACAACGGCATGATGTGCTGGAAGAACAGCCGCATCTTCACGAGCAAGACGCTCTCGGGTGAATACGTCGGCCTGGAAGAGATCGACGACGGCATCTGGTCGCTCTACTACGGAGCGGTGTTGCTGGCTCGCTTCGACGAACGAGAGATGAAGCTCCATGGCTGAACCGCGCTCGGCGAGCGTGCTACAGACCACGGCGCATCGTGAGTTGTTCGTCTGCGTGTCCGAAATACCAGTCGTCCTGTCGACATCGCTTCTCGTGCGACTTTGAATCAGCGATCGACGCTTCGCGACTTAGAACCTTGAGGGCCAACGATCAACTCATCGACCGCCTAGGCCAGTCATAGGGTGTAACCTATGTTCCCGGTCTGATTCGTCACCCATGTTCCCGGCCGTAGGCCAAAGTTAGCCGGCGGTCAGGTCGAGGCTCGCTCTCGTACGCTCTATTGTGCGGGCGCTTGACGGAAGCTCACGATACCATTCGCCACGTCAATTGACACAAGGTAGTTCGCAGGCACAGGATGCCCTAGGAAAGTCGCGGGCGAGAACTCGCTCCGCCGGACGAGGTCCTCCGCGATGTATGGTGCAGTACCGTAGATTGCTTTCAGAACGCGTGTCTGGGTTACCGCACCGGTCTCTGAAAAATCGGCTTGGATGATAACGAGGCCGGAGACTGGCGGATTCGCTTTTGATTTGAGCCGCACCGGCTGACGCAGGCGCGGCGGGCGCACCAGCCAGCCGACGGCATACCGGGGATGGCGCGCCCGCCTTCGGAATACGACGCCGACAGATTGCTTGCCGTCCGTGACGATCACGGAACCGACCGTACCATCGCCCGTGCTGAAGTAACCCCGATCAGCGTGTAGGGCGAGCTGCGCCACGTCGCCGACTCGGAGGTCCTCCGATTCAACTTTCGCTACTACGTAAAACGGGCGATTCGCCGCAAAGAGTGTTCGGGCGCATTCGTACGCGTCGTCGTCCCATGTTCCGCCAATGGTGCCGCAGTTTGTTGCAAGTGGCCCCGTATGCTGCCGGAGGGCTCGGGTGATCGTCGAAGCGTACGCACCACCCGAACCGGACCGTGCGTCGCCGCGGCTCGGTGAAGCTTCACACCCGGCGTGTAGCGCGACGGAGATGGCAACGACGAGCATCGATCGCATAGAGGCTTGCACCCATTCTACGTCCGGCTAACGGCCTTGGTGTAAGCTGCACGGCCGGTGCCGCGTGCCGAAGCCGGAGCGGCGCGGCCGTTGCCGCCGATGACGTGCGCAGCACCGAGTGGCGACCTGCAACGGCCGTGACGCCATCACGCTTGCGGCGACACAGGCAGCTCGGCTGCCGGGCCGAAGCCAGGCCGTGCCAGCTTCACACCAAAGTTGGGCGGCGCCTCACAGCTCGATCGTGCGTTGTGATAGCCGGAGCGGCACGCGTGACCGACGAAGCTTGACGTGCGTGAACCCTTGGTTGTCGAGGAATGCTCGAACAACACGCTCCGAGTCGTCATTCGAAACGCCGGGGCCGAGCCACACCGTCGCGATAGGCAGTCGCCCAGTGAACTGCGCAAGGTCCAATTCGACGTGGCGCTTTGTGCCACTCTCGGTGACGACTTCACAATCGGCGGGCAGATTCGGTACGTGCGCATGAACGAGGCGCCATTCACGCTCGGATTCGAAATGTGCGGATTTCATGCGTGGAAGTATCGCGCATGCACTGCCGGCGAGATTCCCGAACCACGCGGCCATGTACATCAGAGGGTCTGGAGAACGTGCTAGGTGGCGAGACACCGCGACTGAGGCGTCGTGCTCCCAAGCGGCGACGAATAGTTCGAGGAATTCGCGCTGCCGAGATGCATCGTAGCTAACTTCGACGAATCCCATTTGCTGCCTAATGCCATCTGCCGCATGCAACGCCGTGAGCGCTTCGGCGTGGAAGCCGATGGCAACCCCGTAGCCACGGTTCGCATATCTATCCCATTGGGGAAGATCGTCTTCGGCCGCCGTCAAGCTTGATACGAAGATCTCAATGATATCGGTTCGCGCGAAGTCGAACGTTGTCACTTGCGGTGGGTAGAGAACGGAATACTCGGGTAGCTTCGCCGCGTGCGCTCGGTCGTTCAGGACCGATCGCAGAACGTCCGCGGCGTGAAGAAGCTCCGTCAAGTCGTTCAACTCGGACGAGATGGTCGCCCATAGCCGACGGGAACTAATGATCCCAGCGAACGCCTTGCCGCTCGTATAGTGATAGACCACCGGTGGGGGCGCAGCGCTTCGATTACTCCACTCAACGTCGACAGCTGCTCGGAGTTCCGCCAGCGGTGAATCAAATTTGTCCTCGTAGTTCTCCATCTACGCCGATTCTACGTCCGCCCAACTATGACTTAGACAGCATCGCGCGTCTGACTTAGCAGCTCTCTCGAGCTGTCTATCCAAGAACGCACACCGGGTTGCTGTGGGGTTAGACATTCCGTCTCGGTGGCAACACACCGTTTTGCGTGGCGAAGCGGCGCGGCGGGGCTCCGAATCTCGCTGCAGCCGACGCACCTGCGGTGCGCGGCTGAGCGGACCACGGGTAGAGCCTGTGCGGCGAGCGATTCCTTACGGCCGCTCGGTCGCGTTCGGATGTCCGCCGGGGCGGCGGTTCGTCGTGGATGCCGTCCGTGTGCCGGTGTTTCTTGCGGGGAAAATTGTTCCCTGTCGATGTGCAACGGTTCCCCGCCGATGTGCCATCGTTCCCCGCCGAGGAGCGATGGTTCCTCGCCGAGGAGCAACGGTTCCTCGCCGAGGAGCAACGGTTCCGCGTCGCGGAGCAATGGTTCCGCGCCGGGGATGACTTTTCCCGAGGTCCGGGGCGGGGGGACATTTCCGGCAGGAGGGAACGCATGGGAGGGACTGTCCCGTACAATCCCCCCGCTCATGCGGTTCGCGGACGGGGGCTTGCTCATCGAAAACATCTCGGCGGCGGAGTTGGCGCGGCGCTTTGGCACGCCCGTCTACGTGTACGAGGCGGGGGTCATCCGGCGGCAAATCGCGAACGTCCAGCGGGCGTTCAGCCGGCTCCCCTTCCGCCCCTTTTACGCGATGAAGGCCAACGGGGCGCTGGGCATCCTCAGGATGGTCAAAGCCGCCGGCTTCGGATGCGACTGCGTCTCGCCGGGGGAGATCTTCCTGGCGCGGCATGCCGGGTTCCAGGCCGAGGACATCTGGTTCACCTGCTCCAACGTCTCGGACGAGGACATGCGGGCCATTCCGGACGAGCGGATCGTGGTCAACGTCAACTCCATGTCCGAGATCGACCGGGTGTTGCGGCTCGACCTGCGCAATCCGATCGCGCTGCGCATCAACCCGGACGTCGGGGCGGGGCATCATGCTGATGTCGTCACGGCGGGCGGCGGCGTCAAGTTCGGCATCGACCTCGGCGAAGTCGAGGCGGCGCGCATGGTGGTCGAAGATGCGGGGCGGCAGGTGGTCGGTATCCACGCGCACATCGGCTCGGGCATCGACGACCTCGGGCCGCTGCTGCGCGCCGCCGGGACGCTGCTCCAGCTCTCGGGCGATTTTCCCAACCTGCGCTTCATCAACTTCGGCGGGGGCATCTCCGTCCCCTACCGGCCGGGCGAGAGCGATTTCCCGATCATGACCTATGGCGAGGAGCTCACGGCCATCGCCGACTCACGGCTCAGAGCGCGGAACCTACAAGCCATCCTCGAGCCGGGCCGCTACGTCGTCGCGCAGGCCGGGACGCTGCTCGCGCGCATCACCGCCACGCGCATCAGCGGCGGCTACGAATGGATCGGATGCGACACCGGCTTCAACCATCTCGTGCGGCCGTCCAAGTACGGCGCCTATCACCACATCGTGAACGCCAGCCGCGGCCCCGAGACGGCGACGCGCGACGTCGTCGTGGCGGGCAACATCTGCGAGTCGGGCGACGTCTTCACCCGCGACGCGGCCGGGCACGTCGTGCCCCGGGCCATCGCCGGGCCGCGCATCGGCGACCTCCTCGCCTTCCGTGACGCCGGGGCGTACGGCTTCTCCATGGCCTCGCACTACAACGCGCGGCTGCTGCCGCCCGAGGTCCTGGTGGATGGGGATGACACGCGCCTGATGAGGAAGCGCCAGACGCTCGAACGTCTCTTGGAGGGACAGGAGTGAGACGCGCACTGATGACGACTCTGTTGATGCTGGGCGCCGCCTGCGCGCACGCACCGAAACCGCAAATGCTCGACATCAAGATCACGAACGGACGCATCATCGACGGCTCCGGCGCGCCGTGGTTCCGCGGCGACGTCGGCATCCGGGGCAACACGATCGTCGCGGTCGGCGACCTGGCGCGGATGCAAGCCACGACGACGGTCGACGCGCAGGACCGCATCGTCGCGCCGGGCTTCATCGACCTCCTCGGGCAATCGCAGCAGTCCGTCCTCACCGATCCGCACCTGGAGGCGAAAGTGCGCCAGGGGGTGACCACCGAGGTGACGGGAGAAGGGACGTCGCCCGGCCCGGTGAGGATCGATCCGGCCGCGACGGAAAGGCCGCGGTGGACGACGCTCGGCGAGTACCTGGACATCATCGACCGGCAGGGCTCGGCCATCAACTTCGCGCTGCTCGTCGGCGCCTCGAATCCGCGCGAGATCGTGATCGGCGACGTCAACCGGCCGCCGACCGAGGCGGAGATGCGGGAGATGGAGGCGATCGTCGACCGGGCCATGCGCGATGGCGCGATCGGCATCTCCACCTCGCTCATCTATCTGCCGGCGATGTACTCGACCACCGACGAGATCGTCCGCCTGGCACGCGTCGCGGCAAAGTACGACGGCATGTACTTCACGCACATGCGCGACGAGGGCGACCACATCGACGAGGGGCTCGACGAGGCGTTCCGCATCGGGCGCGAGGCGAAGATCCCGGTCAACATCTGGCATCTGAAAGTCGGCGGGCGGACGAACTGGGGGCGAATGCCGCACGTCATCGAGCGCATCGAGGCGGCGCGGCGGGAGGGCATCGACGCGGCGGCGAACGTCTATCCGTATCCGGCGTCGTCGACCGGCCTGAGCACGCTCGTCCCGAACTGGGCGCTGGAGGGCGGATACGACGAGCTGCAGAAGCGGCTGCGCGATCCCGAGCAGCGGCCGAAGATCGCCGAGGAGCTGCGGCGGCAGTTCGAGAAGCGGGGGGAGCGCGGGATCTACGTGGCGCGCATCGACAACCCGGAGCTGGCGCGGTACGAGAAGAAGTTCGTGGAGCAGATCGCCGCGGAGATGGGCGTCGCGCCTGAGGAGGCGATGATGACCCTCTACGAGCGGACTAAGAGCTCTCCGAACGTCATCTTCTTCTCCATGAGCGAGGATGACATGCAGTTCGCGCTCCGCCAGCCGTGGGTTTCGGTCGGCGCCGACTCCGGCGCGCCGACGGCCGCCGCGCGGGCGCGCAACGTGGCCGTCCATCCGCGCGCGTACGGCACGTTCGCCCGGGTGGCCGGCCATTACGTGCGGGACATGAAGCTCTTCTCGCTCGAGGAAGCGGTGCGCAAGATGAGCAGCCAGGCGGCGGCGCGGGCGCATCTGTACGACCGCGGCGTGCTGCGCGCGGGGATGAAGGCGGATGTGATCGTCTTCGACGCGGCGACCATCAGCGATCCATCCACATTTGACGATCCGCATCATTTCGCCGAAGGTGTGTCGGACGTGTTCGTGAACGGCGTCGGCGTGTTGCGCGATGGGAAGATGACCGCCGCGTTGCCGGGGAGGACGATTCGTGGCAAGGGATACGCAGTTGCTGGTTACTAGTTGCTGGTTGCTCGTAGAACGATCCGAGAGGACTGGACGCGCGCATGGCTACTAGCAACCAGCAACGAGCAACCAGCAACTCCGTCAAGCTCGTACGCACGGTCGGCTTCTGGGGCCTCGTGGCGATGTGCATCAATGCCGTCGTCGGGTCGGGCGTCTTCCTCCTCCCCAGCGAGTCGTACAAGCTGCTCGGGCCGTTCTCGCTGTGGGCGCCGCTGCTCTTCGCCGTGCCGGTGTTCATCCTCGTGCTCTGCTTCGCCGAGGCGGCGAGCCACTTCAGTGAGCCGGGCGGCGCGTACCTGTATGCGCGGACCGCGTTCGGCGACTTCATCGGATTCGAGACCGGCTGGATGAACTGGCTGGCGCGCGTGACGTCGCTCGCCTCCCTCTCGAACGGCTTCGTCGTCGCCCTGGCCCGGCTGTTTCCGACGCTGGCCGAGCCTGGCCCGCGCGCGGCGGTCATCATCGGCTCGCTCTTCTTCCTCGGGGCGATCCATTTCGTCGGCGTACGCTACGGCGCGGCGTCCATCTACGTCTTCACCTTCGGCAAGCTCGTGCCGCTCATCGGATTCATCGTCGTGGCCCTCGTGGCGTGGAGGCACAACCCGCTCCCCGGATCGCTCGTGCTCCCCGGCCGCGGGACGAACTGGAACGACGCGGCGCTCTTCATGCTCTTCGCCTACGCCGGCTTCGAGAACCTCGGCGTGCCGGCGGGCGAGTACAAGAATCCGCGGCGCGACCTGCCGTTCGCGCTGCTCGTCGGGACGCTGGCCATCGCGGCGATCTACGTGCTGGCCCAGCTCGGGGCGATGTCGGCGCTGCCCGATCTGTCCAGGACGGACACGCCGATCGCGGATGCCGCGGCGGCGATCGTCGGCCCGCTCGGCGCCGCGATCGTGACCATCGGCGCGGTGCTCTCCATGGCCGGGACGAATTCCGGCACGACGCTGGAGGGCTCGCGCATGCTCTACGCGCTCTCCCTCGACCGGCGCCTCGGGCCGCTCTCGTATGTGCATCCGCGCTTCCGGACGCCGTCGGTGGCCATCATCATTCACGTCCTGTTCGCCATGGCCGTGGCGGTGGGAGGCTCGTTCGCGACGCTGGCTCTGCTCTCCGCCGTGGCCCGGCTGGCGACGTATCTCTTCACCGCGGCCGCCATTCCCTGGCTGCGCAAGCTGGGCGGCAGCTTCCGCGTTCCGGGCGGCCCGCTGGTGGCGATTCTCGGCGTGCTCTGGTCGCTTCTGCTCGTCTACAACCTCGACGAGCAGAAGCTGTGGCTGGCGGCGGTCGCGGTACTCGTCGGCGCGCTCATCTACGTCCTCTCCCGTCCCGGCGCGGCGATTGCTCCTGCAGTGGAGCATGAGCGAACAACCACTGACATTGCGTGATACCGCGCGCGGCGTTGCCGTGCGCGCGGGAGTGCTGGTCGTCGGCGGCATCGTGATCGGCGGCTGGCTGACGGCGATGCTGTTCAAAGCGGCGAGCGGCCTGATGAAGCTGCTGATCGGCCTCCTGCTGCTGCTGATCAGCGGCGGCCTGGTGACGTACGAGGTGAAGCGGGTACAGCGGCGGTTTACCGGGCCTCACCGGCTGTAGCGGTCGCGGCGTTTCACGGCCGGCATCAGCCGCCACGTCACGCGCCCGACCTCCTGCCCCTCGTACAATTGGCGCACGGCAATCTGGTGCGGATGGATGCGCAGCGCCTCGGGGATCTCGATCTCGAGCCGCAGCTCGTTCCGCGAGTGGCGCGGGAAGCGGAACCGTCCGATGCGTGTGGCGCCGCTCGGGTTGATGGACGGCCGCTGCTGGATCTGCTCCTGCGCCGCGCCGAACAGCGCGGCGGGCAGCTCGAGCGAGACCCGCGCCTCGCGCGGAAGCGTGCTCAGGACCTCCAGCGTCATCTCCCGGTCGGCATCGGGCGCGCCCGGCGCGAGGAAGGCCATCTTCGTCGATCCGGTCGCGGGCGTCACGACGTTGAAGTTGCGCCAGGTGACCTGGACGTCGTTGCGGATGAAGCTCAGGAAGTCGTCCCAGACGAGGAACGCCTCCGGCTTCGGCGCCGGCAGCTCGGCGTTGCCGATGAGGGCGACGAAGCAGTAGTGGCCGGCGGCGGGGATCGCCGCGGCCGGCCAGAGGATCGGATTGGAGACCGTCAGCGCGTCGCCGATCGGCACCTTCGGCAGCAGGACCGTCCCGACTGGAATCCAGAGCGTGGGCGTGACGAGCGTCGCCGCGGGGGAGAAGAAGACGGAGGCGAGCACGTTCGCCGCCGGCGCCGTCCCCTTGTTCCGCATCCGGACATAGACGAAGTGGTCGAGCCCCAGCGTCGCCTCCTCGCTCAGCAGGGCGCTCGCCTCGGTGCCGCTCCCCTCCCCCCACTGCTTCTGCGGATCGGCCGCTTTGTGCGACTGCAGGATGATGTCCGGGCTGGCGGAGAGGAACTCGCTATGCGGCTCGCCGATGTCGCCCGGTGCGTCGCGCAGGTAGATCTTCGGCGTGAACGTCTTCGCGATCTGGTTGAAAACGATCTTCTTCAGATCGGGCATGCTGCCGATCTGATCCCTGGCCGGATCTTTCGATGGCGTGCCGTTCGCCGGGTTGCGCAGGAGGTCGCGCATCTCGGCGGGTGTGAAGCGTCGTCCGACGTGCTTCTCGGCCAGACCCTGCAGGAGGAGCACGGCCCCAGCAATGATGGCGCTCGCCGCGGAGGTGAATCCGAACTCGGGTGGAACGGTGTAGTCGTGCGTGTCGACGGCCGGATTGCCGCCGTTGAACCAGCAGGTATCGACGTTCTCGCCCCACGCGTAGCAGTCGATCCGCTTGCCGAAGTTGGAGAGCGGCGTACCGGAGGCGTCGAACCGCGAGTGCGGAGCCACGGACGTCGCGGCGCCGACGATGATGGCGCCCGAGTCCTTGAAGCCGGGGCTGTCGGGATCGAGGGTGCGGGCGCCGAATCCGTCCGTCCAGTGGGCGAGATCGGCACCCGAGTTCGCGCCCCCCTCGATGACGATGATGCCCTTCAGGATGGCCTGCTGAATTGCCAGGAATTCGAGAAGCTCGATCTCCACCGGCCATGTCGCCTTCTTGCCGGTGACCGGATCGATGTCTTGCGTCTGCTCCTCGATCAGCAGGACGTCGCCCGCCGACAGCGCTGCGATCGCCGCCTCCAATGCCGCCGGAATGTCCGCGACGTCCGGGAGGAAGGTCTGGAAGATCCCGGCAGCGCGCGCCGCTGCGGCCGGAGCGATGCCGACGATGCCGGTCTTGTTGCTGGAGGCGACCAGGACGCCGAGGACCGCCGCACCGTGATCGAAGAAGTCCTTCTTGTTCACGCCGCCGATCAGGATCGGTTTGGCATCGACGAGGTCTTCGTGATTGAGCAGCCAGCCATGCTCGACGTCGGCGACCTTCTGGTTCTCTCCCAGCCCGTTCGGCAGGCCCCAGACGAATTCCGCATCGATGCCTTGCGGCGCCGCCTGCAGGTAGCCCTGTGTGCCGGCCACCCAACGCGGATTGCCGGAGGGATCGAACGGCGGCGCCGTCGGAATGACCGGGCGCGGCACGTAGGCCGTCTCGACCGTCGGCCAGTTGCGCATGGTCGCGGCCAGCGCGTGCGGATCGATGCCGGCCGGACACTCGACGACGAAGACTGTGAAGATGTTGGCCTCCTGCAGCTTCACCGGATTCGGCGCGCGGAACGCACGTTGGAACGTGATCCCCGGAAACGCGCGCAGGACCGCGCTTCCGGCGCCGAGGTTGAACTCATCGAGGCGTGACTCGAGGCCGTCGACGTACGGGACGTCGACATGATCGTGGAACTTCACGACCACGCGCGAGCCGCCCGCGCGCGCCGGACGCTCGAAGAATCTCGCGATCACCGCGCCGATGCCCATCACATCAGTGGTGTCGCGGCGGGGCCGAACGTTTCAGCAAATCAGAACAGCCACGCGCAGATCGACACCGCCACGACCGCCGCCACCACGTCCCCGATCAGCGCGGCGGGGATCGTGTGCCGCGTCCGCTTCACCCCCACCGCCCCGTAGTAGACAGCCAGCACGTAGAAGAGCGTCTCCGAGCTGCCGTACATCGTGGCCGCGGTGCGGCCGAGGACGGAGTCGGGGCCGAAGCGCTTGATGAGATCCGTGGTCAGGGCGAGCGAGCCGCTGCCGGAGAGCGTGCGCAGGATGGCCAGCGGGAAGAGCTCGGCCGGGAAGCCGGTGGCGGCCATCAGCGGGCGGAGCGCATTGGTGAGCATGTCCATCGCCCCCGAGCCGCGGAACATCCCGATCGCCACCAGGATGCCGACCAGGAAGGGGATGATGCGCACCGCCACCTGGAACCCTTCCTTCGCGCCGTCGATGAACGTGTCGTACACCTTCACGCCGCGGATCATGCCGATGAGGGGGATGCCCACCAGCAGCACCGGCACGGCCCAGAGCGAGATCGTCTCCAGGATGAGGCGGATCATTTCGCGCTCCGGTAGGGGAAGAAGCGCTGCAGGACCTTCGCCGCGGTGACCGCGGCCAGGGCGCCGGAGAGCGTGGCCACCAGCGTGGTGGAGATGATCGCCGTCGGGTTCTTCGAGCCGGCCGCGGCCAGCACGCCGATGATGGTCACGGGGATGAACTGGATGCCCGCCGTATTGAGCACCAGGAAGGTGACCATGGCGTTCGAGGCCGTCTCCTTCTCCTCATTGAGCGACTGCAGCTCCTCCATGGCCTTGATGCCCATCGGCGTCGCGGCGTTGCTCAGGCCGAGCATGTTGGCCGCGATGTTCAGGATCATGGCTCCGATGGCGGGGTGGTCGGGCGGGACCTCGGGGAAGAGCAGGCGGCTGATGGGCCGCAGCAGGCGCCCGAGCATCGAGATCAGCCCCGCCGCCTCGGCCACCCGCATGATGCCCAGCCAGAGGGTCATGATGCCCACCAGCCCGAGGGCGATCTCCACGGCGGTCTTCGCCGATTCGACCGCGCCTTTCGTCACGCCGGCGGCCGTGCCGTTGAACGCGGCCACGATCAGGGCGATGGCCATGAGGGCGAACCAGATGTAGTTCAGCATGCGGGCGATGATACAAGTAGGGGCGATGATGAAGCGCTCGCTTGCGCTCCTGCTTCTCGCCGCCTGCACGCGCAGCGAGAGCCCCGCGCCCCCTCCCCCCGCACGTCCCTCCATCCTCCTCGTCACCCTCGACACCACCCGCGCGGACGCCATCGGCGCCGACACGCCGGCGTTCACCGCGCTCGCCGCGCGCGGCATGCGCTTCCGCTACGCGTACGCCACCGTCCCCCAGACCCTCCCCTCCCACGCCTCGATGCTCACCGGCCTCTACCCCGCCGGCCACGGCGTCCGGGAAAACGCCCGGCACCTGGGCGAGCAGCAGCCGCTCGTCGCCGAGCGCCTGCACGAGGCGGGCTATCGCACGGCCGCCTTCGTATCCGCTTTCGCGCTCGCCCGCCGCTTCGGCCTCGGGCGCGGCTTCGACGTCTGGGACGAGGACTTTGGCGAAGGGAAGGCGGAGCGCGACGCGAAGGCGACCACGGAGCGCGCGCTGGTGTTTCTGAAGCAGCGCGCTGATCAGCCGCTCTTCCTCTGGGTCCACTACTACGATCCGCATTATCCCTACACGCCGCCTTCTCCCTACCGCGAGCGCTACGCGCGGCAGCCGTACCTCGGGGAGGTAGCGTCGATGGACGAGCAGCTCGGGCGGCTCGTCGCGGCCTTCGAGCAGGCGGGCGGCAAGGCCATCCTCGTCGTCGCCGACCACGGCGAAGGGCTCGGCGAGCACGGCGAGCAGCAGCACGGCAACCTGCTCTACCAGTCGACGATGCACGTCCCGCTGCTGCTCGTCGGGCCGGGCGTGAAGGCGGGGACGAGCGACGCGCCGGTGAGCACGCGGCGCGTCTTCCACACCATCCTCGACTGGGCGGGCATCGACGCGGCGAACACGCTGCGGAATGCGAAGCCGGAGCTGGTGATGGGCGAGGCGATGAAGCCGTTCCTCGACTACGGCTGGCAGCCGCAGGTGATGGCCGTGGATGGCCGGGTCAAAACGATCCTCGCTGGCCGCACCGAGGTGTATGACGTCGTCGCCGATCCGAAGGAGACGCATGACCTCGGGAACGTCCCGCGCGCCGCGCGTGCGGCGCTGCGCGACTACCCGCTGCCCACCGCCGCCCCGCCCGACAAGCCTCTCGACGACGAGGAGCAGCGCAAGCTGGCCAGCCTCGGCTACGTCGCGTCGGGCGTGAAGCCGGTCGTCCGCGCGGATGCGCCGCGTCCCGTGGACATGGCTCCGCTCTATCCGATCCTCGACCGCGCATCGGGCCTCTTCGTGCGCGAGGAGTACGCGCTGGCCATCCCCCTGCTGGAAGAGATCCGGAAGAAGGATCCGCACAACCTCGACGCCGCGCTGCGCCTGGCCACCGCGTATTCATCGCTGGGTCAGGAAGCGCAGGCGCTCGCCGCGTTCAAAGAGGCCGAGGCGCTCGCGCCCGATTCGGCTGATGTGAAGACGTATCTCGCGCTGCACTACGCGCGCGGCAAGGAGTGGCAGCAGGCGGAGCCGATGCTGGAGCGGATCGTCGAGACCGATCCGCATCGCGTGCCGGCTCTCGAGGCGCTGGCCATGATCCGCGAGCGGCAGGGGCGCATCCCCGACGCGGTGGCGCTGCGCCATCGCCTCTACGTCGAGCGCGCGCCGAGCGCCGCGGAGCTCGTCCGCCTCGGCACGATGCAGATGGCCATCGGCCAGACGGAGCCGGCGATCGCATCGTTCGAGCGCGTCCGGGAGCTACAGGGCGACGCATTCCGCAACCACCTCGAGCTGGGCGTGCTCTACCTCGCCTCGCAGCGGCTGACCGACGCGCGCGACGCACTCGACCGCGTGCCGCCGCGCGATCCGGGTTATCCGATGGCGCTGTTCAAGCGCGCGCAGGTGAGCGTCCTGCTGCGCGAGCAGGACAGCGCGACGCGCATCGCCGCGGCGCGGGAGCACGCGGATGCGACCACGCGCGGACTGATCGAGAGGGAGCGCTTGTTCCGGTAGGGAAAATGTAGGGCCGGCTGGAGAGCCGGCCCTGCATTTCCTTCGTTTAGAACTGCAACCTTGCCGCGATCTGGTACCGACGCGGCGCGAAGAAGCTGCGCGGGAACGGCGCGTTCACCGAAGGCTGCGCGGCGATTCCCGTATCGATGCAGTTGTCCGTGTTGCACTTCCCGAGGGTGCCGACGCGGTTCTCGTAGTTGTAGCCCGTCTGCTTGTCGAAGACGTTGAAGACGTCGAGGGCGAGCTGCAGGTTGAGGCTGCGCGGCAGCGGGATGTTCTGCGTGTAGTTGAGGTCCATCTGCTGATGCGAGGGTGTGTGGCGTCGTCCGGCCGGCTCGGCGTAGCGGCTGCTGTCGCTGGTGGACGTGGTCAGCGCGACGTACGGCAGGAAGCTCCACAGCTCGTACGGCTGGCCCGACTGGTAGAAGGCGAACGCGCCGGCGCTGGCGTGCCACGGCAGCGCGTACGT
>DATEOX010000708.1:0-8683 GCA_035273585.1 Thermoanaerobaculia bacterium | reverse complement strand
GGGGACCAGGACGGGAGGCCGGCGCGGCCGGGCCAGCCGCGCACCTGGCGCCACTGGCTGGCCTTCAGGCCGTGATGGCAGTTGTAGCAGCTCATATCCGAGAACTCGGGCCACTTCTCGCCGCGCGCGTGGCGGGCGAGGTTGTCGAGGGAGTCGCGGAAGGCCACCGCCTGGCCGGTGGCCCAGGCGCGGACGCCGTGCGTCTCGCGGCCGGGCGTCCAGTGCGGCGGCATGTTCTCCGTGTAGTTGTCGAGCTCGAACGCGAGCAGCGGATGGCCGCTGGCGATCAGCTCGTGGTCGACTTCCTTCGAGCCCGTGCCGAGGTGGCAGGAGAGGCAGAGCGATCCTCGGGTGGGGACATTGCGCAGATCGATCATCCCCCGCTGCACCGACTGCTCGTGCGTCCAGCCGGGCTGGGTGTGCTCGTCACGCCAGCCGGATGCCGGACCGTGACACGACTCGCACTGGATGCCGTCCTCGATGTCGACGTGCCCGGAGACGAGACGCGCCGGGACATTCGTGGCGTGGCAGTCGAGGCAGAGCGGCTCCTTGTCCGCGGAGCGCTTGAGGCGCATGTTGCGCGCGATGCGCGAGGAGACGGCGTTGGAGAGGACGAACTGGGCGCGGGCGTGGAGGTCGTGGTCCTTCCAGGTGTAGTACTCATTCTGCAGGACGCGGCTGGCGTTGAGCGGTTGGGTGGAGCCGTGGCAGCCGGAGTTGATGCAGGAGGCGACGCCGACGTAATGGCCGGGCGGGACGGATGCTTCGCCGTCTGAAGGTGCGGATCCTTCGCCGTCTCCGCGGCTCAGGATGACACCGGCGAGCAGCATGATCGTGATCCGTGAGAGTCTCATCGTCATCACCTCGGGTTTTCGCTGACGGTGTAGAGCTTGCCGTCGCGCAGATACAGCCGCTGCATCTCGTCCAGCGTCATGGGGCGGGCGCCGATGCGGTTGAAGATCGAGACCTGGTAGCCGCTCTCGTCGACGGCGCGGTCGCGGTCGAGCCCCTTCGACACGCCGAGGGCGGGGCCGTGCGTGTGGCGGGTAGCGACGAGGCGCGGCTCGGGACGGGGGCTGAAGCCGGCGTACGCCGGCGTCCACTCCGGCGAGAGGAGCTGGTAGACCTTCAGGCCGTGCTCGCCGTCCGCGACATACGCGAAGGTCGAGGCGTTCGTCGAGGCGACCTTCACATCGTACGCGTCGTGCTCGAGCTCGTCCTTCCACGGCAGCACCGACGGCTGCTCCGGCCGCTCCACGTCGACGATCACCATCCCGCGCTTGCCCGCCGCAACATACGCATACGTGCGGGCCACGTACACACTCCGCGCATCGGGAATGGCCACAGTGGCGGCGAGGCGCGGGCGAGCAGGATCGGTGATGTCGATGGTGTGCAGCCCTTCGGCGTTGGTGACGAATGCATAGCGGAACTGCACGCCGATGCCGGTCGCGTCCTTGATCGGCACCGTGGCGATGATGTGGGGCATGAGCGGCTGGTTGATGTCCAGCAGTTGCACGCCGCGCGCGGTGCCGATGAAGAGCCAGCGACCGGCGACGGCGATCGATCTCGCGCCGGTCAAGGCACCGTCAGGGTTGTAGGTCAGCGCGCGCTTCAGATAGTTGTTCGCCGGATCGGCGTCCGTCAGCGTGGTGAGGTCGACGAGGATCAGCCCCTCCTCGCGGTCGGCGATGTACGCGTACTTGTACAGCGGATGGATGGGCTGCTCTTCGTTCTCCGGAATGAACTGCGTCTTGCGGTCGGGGGCCATCGGCAGGGTCGTCGGCAGGGCGACGGCGGAGGCGAACTTCGTCCTGACGAACGTCCGCTGGCCGATGGGCGAGACGGGGGCGGAGACGAGGCGCTCGGAGAAGTCCTTGTTGTCGACGTTCGCCACGTCGTAGACCTCGAAGCCCTCCTCGCCGTTCGCGGCGAAGGCGTACTCCCCTCGCAACTGGATCGTCCGCGCGTCGCCGTGATGGTGATGGGCGGTCTGCAGCTCCTGTTTGTTCTGCTGGTGCCGCGCGTAAAAGTCGGGATAGACGATGCGGTGCAGCGAGGAGCCGATCACCGCCTGCGGCTCATCCCACTCCGTCACCGCCACCGCCTCGAAGCCCCCCTCCCCTTCCGCCACGTAGGCGTAGCGGCCGACGAAGTTGACGAAGTTCGTCCCCTGCAGGAGGAGCTGGGCCATCCACGCGTTGTTGTCGTTGCGGTCGGTGACGTGGCAACTGCCGCAGCCCTGCGTCTCGCGCGAGCGGACCGTGTGCGGCACGTGCGGGTTGAAGGCCTGGCTGGAGTAGCCGGGGGCGGAGATGGGCGGCTGCTGGATGTAGATGCGGTCGCGCAGAGCGTTCGTGGACGAGAGCACGAGCGCGGAGGACGACCGCACCGGCGCGAGGCGGTGGCCCTTCGTCGTGCCGTTGACGCCGAGCATGAAGGCGTCGGTGCGGATGACCTGCGGGTTGTATGACGCGTAGTTGCGCGTGTCGATCCCCTCGTAGTGGTTCATCGCCGTCTTCGCGTTCTGCTCCTGCGGAAGGTGGCAGCCGCTGCACGACGTCATCCACGACGTGTGGCAGGCGTAGCAGGTCATCTTCGCGTCGGCGTGGGCCAGCCCGCCGGACGCGTTCTTGATCGTCTTCGCATACGCCGACCGCTCGTTGTAATGCTCGTTGCCCAGCGTGACCGTGTCCTTGACCTGGATCACTTCCCACTGCAGGTCTTTGGTCAGCATGGAGCGCTGGAAGAGCTTGCCGTTGATCCAGGCGAAGCGGAGGCGGCCGAAGGGGGTCGTCCCGCCGCGCAGGTCGGTGCCGCCCGGCGGCGCGGCCGGGCCGCTGGTCTTCAGGCTCGCGTACGCCTGCACGGTGCCGTGGCAGTCCTGGCACTCGATCTCGATGTTGTTGCCGTACTCGGCGTAGAGCTGTCCGTTGCCATGCTCGTCCTGCGAGAAGTGGCAGTCGGCGCAGTGCATCCCCTTCTCCAGATGGATGTCCCGCAGGTGGACGGCCTTGCTGAACTTCTTTGGATCGTCGAAGGCGACCTGTTTGCCGTCGGCATCGAGGAGGTTGCCGTGCCGGTCGCGCTTGTAGACGGCCATGAAGTTCCAGCCGTGGCCGTGATAGTCGGCGAACTGGGTGTTCTTCGCTTGCGGGTTGAGGCTCGAGACGCGCTCCAGGAAATCGACATCCGTCCAGAGGCCGCGCACGGCCGCTCCCTCCGGGTTGTGCTCGAGGCTGGCCCGCTTCTCCACTTCCGTCGGGCGGCGCTGCTGTTTGGGCCAGAAGAGCTCCGCATCCGTCTCGTAGTCCCACATCGTGTAGCCGAGGTAGGTGTTGACGAAGGAGTTCGGCTGGTGCATGTGGCAGGACATGCACTGGCTGGTCGGCACGGCGCGGGTGAACTGGTGGCGGAGCGGGTGGCCCTTCTCGTTCTTCGGGATCGACTTGTCGCCGGTGATGGACATCCCGTTGTTGCCGAACTGCGCGTACGAGGCCGAGTGCAGCGGGTCGCGGTCGTTCGCGTAGACGACGTGGCAGCCGCTGCAGCCGGACGAGCGGTAGTCGCCCGGATGGTCGTTCGTACCGAGGAAGGAGAGGTGGGGGTCGTTGAGGCGGGTCTTGTGGAGATTGATGAGGCCGGGCGTGATGCGCAGGCCGGTGCCGCGTCCGCGGTTGCCGAGGCGGATGTCTGGGCGGCCGGCCTCGTCCTCGCCGCGCGGGTTGCCGATCTCCGGCGGCTGGGTCGTGCCGGCGATGCCTCCCCGCTCGAAGGCGCGAAAGTACTCGCCGGGCTGGGTGATCTCCCAGCGGGGCATCGGGACGAGCATGGGCAGCGCGCCCTTGGCGATCTGCTCCGGGGTGGGCGGGTAGGCGGGCTTGAGGGCCTGCGCTTTTCCCTCACGGTTGTAGCTCTCGCCGAGGAGGCCGGCCTTGCGGCCGAGGATGCCGTTCGCGTAGGAGGCGGCGGCCCAGAAGACGGCGCTGGTGGTCATCGTGCTGCGCGGCACGGCCAGGGTCTGCGACTGGTGGCAGGGACCGCAGACCTCCGGCGCGACGCGGAGGTCGCCGGGGTTGACGAACTTTACGAACTCCGGCGATTCCTGGAGGAGCGCGGTGTAGGTGCGCTGCGGGTTGGCGGAGGTCTTCCAGATCTCGGGATGGAGGGGCTTCACGTGCGCGGCTTCCTTCGTGGTCGCGGAGGCGTTGCCGCCGTGGCAGTCGGTGCAGCCCAGCTTCACCGCGCCGGAGGCGTGCATCGGCTCGATGCCTTCGTGGCAGGAGAGGCAGCCGCTGCTCCCGGTGTCATCCTGAGCCGCGGAGACGGCGAAGGATCTCCTGGTGCCGGGAGATCCTTCGCCGTCTGCGCGGCTCAGGATGACACCGGGCGCCGCCAGGATGAGCAGTAACGCCAGACTGAGTCGGTTACGCATCATCTCCTCAGAAGGTCAGAATCAGATTCGCAAACGCGTGGTAGAGCGTCCCCTGGCTCTCGTAGATGTCCTCGAAGCCGGCGCCGGGGAGGAACGCCGCCGCGCCGCCCACCACCACCACGTTCTGGTTGAGGAACGGGCGGTACTTGAGGCCGATCGAGATGTCGGTGCCGAGCTCCGGGCGGATGTCGCCCTGGAAGAGGAGCTCCTCGACCGGCTTCGTCGTGTCCATACGGATGTAGTTCGCGGTGAAGATGGCCTTGAGGCGCGGCGTGACGTCGACGTCGAGGCCGGCGCTGGCGAGCTGGATGCCGGGGTTGACGTAGTTCGGCTGGCCCTCGTCCTTCGAGCTGCGCAGCGAAGTGAGGAGCGACCCGCGCTCGACGAGCGCCACGCCGGTGCCGGCCAGGCGGATGCCGAGGCGGTTGAAGAAGGAGAAGCCGCCGCCGGCGAAGGCGGGGGCGTCGAAGATCGAGTCGAAGCCGCGCGCGGTGCGGTCGCGCGGGTTGCGGTCGCCGGTGGCGTAGAAGAGGGCCAGGCGGGGGCGGAGCCAGTCGCGGTCGTACGACACCTCGATGGCGGCCATGCCGGCGCCGATGCGCACCGCATCGCGATCGCGCAGTTCCGGGTCGGGGCCGGCGATCGGGTTGAGCGAGTCGCGGCCGAAGACGAGGTAGAGCGCCTGGTCGATGTTGAAGCGGCCGATGTGGCCCAGGCCGGCCTCGCCGATGTACGCGGCGTTGATCTCGTGCGGGGTGAACACGCCCACCGGCGCGGGCCGCACCAGGATGCCGTTCTTGTCGTAGTGGAACGACGAGGCGTCGTCGTGCAGGAGGTGCAGCGAGAACTGCTGCGTGTAGCCGTGGACGAGAAAGTCCTGCCAGTAGAGGTTGGCGATGCCCACCTGCTGGTCGCGGCGCTCCAGCGTGTTCAGGCCGGAGTTCGTGTCCTTCTCCAGCCGGTCGAAGGCGGCGAGGTTGTACTGGAAGCGGTTCGAGGCCCAGTTCCCGAACAGCCGAAAGCCGAGGTTCGTGTCGTTGAAGACGAAGCCGCGAAAGTCGCTGTTGAAGGGCTGGATGCCCGCCCGGAAGGAGAGGAAGTCGTAGTTCGGGGAGAGGTCGCGCAGCTTCCGCTCGTAGAAGAGCTCCTGCAGAGCGATGTCGGCATCGTTGCGGCGCGTGCCGCGGCGGACATCGGGCTTGAGAATCGCGTTCTCCTCCACCTTGACCAGGTTCAGGTTGAAGATCAGCGTCGCCTTCACCCGCTGCGTCACCGGCTTGAAGGCGGTGTTCCCCTGGAAGAGGTCGAAGGAGAAATCGAGGTTCTGGTTGAACACCCCCTGGTCCTTGTCGCCGAAGAAGCTGATGCTCCCCGGCTCGACGGCGCTCACGCCGGAGGGCGTCGGCACGCTGCGCGACTCGGCCAGCGAGTCGCTGATGCCGGTCAGGACGAGGAACCAGTCCGGCCCGAAGATGGGAAGGTCGCCCTTGAACAGGTTCCGGTTGTACGGATCGAGCGTGCCGCCCTTCGTGCCGATGGCCCGCGCCCGCGGCGACTCGTCCAGCTCGTAGGCCGGCGGCACGATGCGCCACCGGTCGGTCATCTCGATGTACGGATCGGGCGTGAGCGGCACCGGCTCGGCGTAGCGGACGGTCGGCTCGATGCCCGACTGCCGCTGCACGAGCCCCGGCAACTGCACGCGGACGAGCCGCGAGATCGTCGCGCCGCCGGCCGTGATGGTCGCCACGTAGGTGCCGGTCTTCAGCGGCGCGGTCCACAGCAGCGACCAGTTGCCTTTCGCATCCGAGGTGGTCTGCCCCTGGCCGCTGCCCTCGATGGCGATGGTGACGAGCGTGTTCGGCGTGGTGGTGCCGGTGATGACGAACGGTACGGCGTCGGTGAAGACGGGCGGCGGCTCCTGGGCGGTGGCCGCGAGGGCGGCGAGCAACAAGCCGGCGAGGAGCACCGCCACCCGTGTCATTCTGAGCCGCGAAGACGGAGAAGAATCGCCCGGCAAGAACGGTGGAGATCCTTCGGCGTCTGCGCGCCTCAGGATGACATGCTGCCTCAGGAGCACGGCTTCCCTCCGCACTCCGTCACCCCTTCCGGATGGCGGGGGAACTTGAACATCGGCAGGCGCACCCTGTCCACCTTCACCCGATCGGCCCATTTGCTCTTCGGCGGGAGGAAGGAGCCGGCGGCGAGATAGGTCACGTAGTCGTCCTGCTCCACGCCGTCGCCGGAGACGCCGAGGCCGCCGGCGAGGGTGTTGCCGCTGTAGAGCGGCGTCGCGCCGGGGAAGAAGACGATGCCCGACTGATTCGGGTTCGGCGGCTGCGAGCCCTGCGAGCAGGGGTTGGCCAGGTCGAAGAGGAAGAGGTCGAAGAACGGGCCGGGGTCGACGTCGAAGACATCGGAGTCGATGCCCGGCGGGAAGAGCGGCTGCGCGCCGAAGCCGATGGTGCGGTTCGTGACCGCCGTGCCGCCCGGCACGCCGTCGAGGTCGGTCGCATCGGTCGAGAAGTAGACGACGTTGCGCGCCTTGGCCACGGCCACGTCGATGGAGAACACGGTCGCATCCGGCATCCGGTAGAGGGCCAGGATGTTGCCTTCCGTGTCAGCCACGGAGATGACCATCCGCGCGTAGCTGTTGAGCGGGAGGCGGATCCCGCCCCGCGTCTTCTTCGCCGCCGCCACCGCCCGCTGCACGATGCCGTCGACGTCGGCCATCGAGAGCGCGCCGCCGGCGTACGGCCCGGCGAGGTAGCCGTTCGCCGCGCAGCCGCCGAACGACGGGCCGAAGACGAACGCGCCGCTCTTCGTGCCGGGCGAGGTGCCGTCCGGACGCTGCAGGCCGATGGGCAGGCCGTCGCTGTTGAAGGCCAGGCGCTGGTCCGTCCCCAGGAACGGGAGACGGACGCCGTCGATGAAGACGTTGCCCGGCTGGGGCAGCGGATACTGCGGCACCGGGACGATCGGCCCTTTGCCCTGGTTGAGCGCGCCGAACGCGCCGGTGACCGCCGCGAACTCGGCAAGCTGCGGGTCGCCGCCGATGCCCACCACGCCGATGCCACCCACCAGCTTCCCTTGCGAGACGCGGCCCTCGGTCGCATCCACTAGTCCGTCGGGCGGGATGCGGTAGAGCGGGATGCCCCCCGCGTTCAGCGAGCCGCTGTCGCCGTCATCCGGCTGCTGCTTGCCGGTCACGATCCCCGGCCCGCAGCCGGCGCGGGTGCTGAAGTCGCACGGCAGGCCGCTGTTCTTGAACGATCGCGCCCGCGGCATGCACTGGCTGGAGATCAGCGTCGTGTTCCACTTGATGTTCAGGTCGCAGCCGCGGTTCGTGTTCTCGATGCCGTACAGCGCCGCGTTGCTGGCGTTGACCACCCCCGGCGGGAAGTGGATGCCGCTGATGAAACGCACCGTCCGCGACGAGAGCGGCGCCTGATTGTGGCTGAAGAACGCAGCCGTCCGGGCCACGCCGACCGCGAGATTGTCGTTGTTCGGATCCGCATGCAACTGCCGAAACACGGCCAGCGGCCGGCCGGCCCGATCCACCACGGCGATGGTCGCCGTGTCGACCGCCAGCGCCGCCGCCGCCTCTTCGACGATGGCCTGCACCTCGTCCTTCGACAACCCGAGAAACGTCGTCGGCGCGCCGTTGCCGATGGCCCCCTCGCTGCAGAGGTCCGCCGCGAAGAAGCCGAACGAGCAGCCGGGCGTTTCCGGGTTGATGGTGATGACGTCCTGTGCAGACAGACGCGCGCAGAAGACGAGAAGAATGATGAATGATGAAGGATGAAGGATGAACGTTCGGGCGAGGGCGGCCGTAGTCCTGCTCATCGTTCATCCTTCATCATTCATCCTTCATCATTCCATTCACACCTGATATACGAAGCTCGCCGCGTCGTCCGCCAACACGATCACGTCTCCCCTCTTCAACTGCACCTCGGTGATGCGTTGGCCGCCCGCCTTTCCGAGGAACGTGCCGTTCGTCGAGCTCTGGTCGATGGCGTAGACCTTCCCGCCCCGGGGAAGGATGCGCACGTGGCGCTTGGAGATCCGGCTGTCGTTGATCACCACCTTCGAGAGCGTCGAGTCGCGGCCGATGTAGAAGCCGCTCTCCTCCACCACGAAACGCTGACCCTCCAGCGGCCCGCCGGTGCAGGCGAGCATGCCGTACCACTGCACCGCCTCCGTCGAGGAGGGCGCCGAGGAGGCGGAGCCGGGGAGGTCGACCATCACCGTGCC
>DATEOX010000707.1:0-8809 GCA_035273585.1 Thermoanaerobaculia bacterium | reverse complement strand
GGTGGGGCCGCCGGCGACCATCGCGGCGCCGGCGAACGCGACGGCGATGCCGGTCCAGCCCAGGGGCGGGAGCCGCTCGCCGAGGAAGAGGGCGGCCAGGATGGCGGTGAAGATCGGCGAGAGGTTGACCAGGATGCTCGCCGTCCCGGCATCGACCGTCTGTTCGCCGTAGCTGAGAGCCAGCGGGTAGACGGTCATGGCCAGGAGGCCGAGGATGATGATGGGCGGGAGGTCGCGGCGGGCGGGCAAGGGGCGACCGCGCAAGAACCAGACGACGAGCAGCAGCACGGACGCCATGGCGAACCGCAGCAGCACGAGATGGCCGAACGAATAGGCCGCCAGCCCGGCCCGGATGGCGGGGAAGGCGGCGGCCCAGAGCACGACGGTGGTCAGGAGGGCGAGGTAGTTGCGCATCGCATCCAAGCTACGGCGCGGTACGCGAAAGGCCCAGCTCGAAGAATTCACGAAATTCATGAATTCGTTGCGATCGATTCGCTGGATTCATGGACTAGCAGGACCTACATTCATGCCATGCAGATCGCGGACGACATCCACCTCTTCATCGGCCAGGCCTACGGCGCCAACTCTCTCGTGCTCCTCAAACGCAGCGACGCGCTCCTCATCGACGGCATGGGCTCCCGCGCCGACGCCGCGGAGCTGAAGCGCATCGTCGAGCAGGACCTCGGCGTGCGGGTGAACGTCGTCATCCAGACGCATTACTTCGCCGACCACATGGCCGCGCTCGGACTGTTCCCCGAGGCGGAGATCCTTGCGCATGTCGATTACAAGGAAACGTGGGAAAGCGAGCGGTTTCGATCCGAGGAGGAGGCGACGCATTTCGTCGAGCCCACCATGCTCATCCACGACCGGCTGACCCTCCGCTGGGGCAGGCACACGCTCGACGTCTTCCACAACCCGGGGCACACGCCCAGCACGCTGAACGTCGACATCCCGAGCGCCGATCTCCTGCACGTGGCCGACACCCTCGTCGGCAACATCGTCTATCTCGCCTATTCGGACGCGGAGAGGATGGCCGTAGCGGTGGAGAGGCTGCGGGCGCGGGGAAGAAGCCGCGTCCTGGCCAGCCATGGCGGGATCGAGGATGCGGTGGCCATCGAAAAAGCGGCGAAGTATCTGGAAGACCTGGTCAATGGCTCGCAACCGAGCGCGCCGCTGAACGACTTCGAGGCGATCTTCCACCAGCGCAACCTGGAGCAGCTCGCATCGTGATGACGCTCGAGGTCCGCCACCTGCTGCTCGTCGCCGCGGTCTCGGAGGAAGGGACGCTGACGAAAGCCAGCACGCGCCTGCACCTCACCCAGTCGGCGCTCAGCCATCAACTGCTCGACCTCGAAGAGCGCCTCGGCACGCGGCTGTTTCACCGCGTGAGCAAGCGGATGATCCTCACCGCTGCCGGCGAGCGCGTCCTGGCCTCGGCCACGCGCGTGCTGGAAGACCTGCGCCACGCGGAGGAGGAAGTGCGGCTGCTGGTCGAGGAGAAGCGCGGCCTCTTGCGCATCACCACCGAGTGCTACACCTGCTACCACTGGCTCCCGGCGCTGCTGGCGCGCTTCCGCAAGAAGCATGCGGGCGTCGACGTGCGCATCGACGTTGCGTCGACCAAGCGCCCGGCCGAGGCGCTGGTGGAGGGGAGCATCGACCTGGCCATCATCAGCTCGGAGATCGACGACCGGCGGCTGCGCATCACGCCGCTGTTCGACGACGAGATGCTCGTGGTCATGGCCCCCGATCATCCGCTCGCCGACCGGGAGACGATCACGGCCAAGGAGCTCGCGGCGGAGACGCTGCTGACGTACGCCTCGCTCGAGGACAGCACGGCATATCAGCGCGTGCTGCGGCCGGCGGGGCTGGAGCCGAACGAGTGGATGCAGGTGCCGCTGACGGAGGCGATGATCGAGCTGGCGCGGGGCGGCATCGGTGTCGCCGTGCTGGCGCGGTGGTCGGTGTGGCCGCAGCTCGAGTCGGGCGCGGTGGTCGGCGTGCCGCTCACGCGCCGCGGCCTGCAGCGGCAGTGGAAGGCCGCCGTGCTGCGCAGCGAGCAGACGCCGGCGTACGTGGAGGAGTTCATCGAGATGCTCGCCGCGCAGCCGGCGAAGCAGCGGGACGTGCCGCTGCACATGAAGAAGCTCACTGCATCGCGCTGACGAACTCCGCGACCGAGGGCCATCGCTGCGCGGCGTCCTTGCACAACGCCCGCTGGATGGCCTCGGCGACGAAGGGCGGCACGTTCGTCAGCGGCTCGGGGTCGACCTCCGTCTGGCTCTTCACCACCGCGGCGAGGTCGGTGCACATGGCGAACGGATGGAGGCCGGTGAGCAGCTCGTAGGCGATGAGGGCCAGGCTGTACTGATCGGAGCGCGCGTCGGCCTCGCCGCCGCGGAGGATCTCCGGCGCGATGTACATCAGCGTGCCGACGATGCCGATGCTCTGGCCGGACTGCACGAGCGTCGCCTCGTCGTCCCCAATCGGGCCGGACATCTTGGCCAAGCCGAAGTCGAGCACGCGCGGGGTGAGCGTGCCGCGGTCGCGGTCGGGGACGATCATGATGTTCTCCGGCTTCAGGTCGCGATGGACGATGCCCGAGCGATGCGCGGTGTCGACCGCGTCGGCCACCGGGCGAAGGATGTCCAGCATCGCATCGACGGCCAGCGCGCCGCCGTTGATCGTCTTGCGCAGCGTCTGCCCCTCCAGGTACTCCATCACCAGATACGCGTGATGACTGGACGGCAGGACGCCGAAGTCATGGATGGTGACGATGGCCGGATGGCGCAGCCGGGCCACGATGCGCGCCTCGCGCTCGAACCGGCCGCGCATCGACGAGCTGCCGACGAGATGCCCGAGCAGCACCTTGATGGCCACCGGCCGGTTGAGCCGCTTCTGGGTGGCCATGTACACCGAGCCCATGCCGCCGCGCCCGAGGATGCGCGTCACGACGTACTTTTCTTCGATGGTGCGCGGCACGCCGTCCTCGCGCACCAGCGGCTGCTCATCGACGTCGCAGAACTGGTGCTCGGAGGAGAAGCAGCGGCCGCAGACAGTGCAGGTGCGCAGCTCGTCGAGCAGCGGCGGCGGCGTCCGCTGTGCCTGCGAGGCCCACACGAGCGAGGGCGAGGCCTTGAGGCGCGAGTAGTCGAAGGTCATGGCCAGTTGCGCGGCGAGCGTCCGCAGCAGGTCGCGGTCTTCGCGGCTGTACGGTTCCTCGGACATCCGCTCGCCGAGGAGGAGCAGGCCGCCCAGCTTGCCCTCGATCACCAGCGGCACGAGGAGGTAGGCGTCGGCCGCGCGCAGCCAGTCGCGCTCCGCCTGCGGCAGGCGGCGGACGAGCGCGCGCGAGTGCCGCGTGTAGACGTCGAGCGGCTCGTCATCCGTGGCGAGCAGTGTCGCCAGCGCGGCATTGGTCGGCAGCGGCGGCGGCGCTGTGGACGCATCGCCGCGCGACAGCTCGCGGCGGAACTCCTCCGCCGCGTCGTCGCGCTGCCAGAGGGAGATGTGCTTCGGATGGAGCGCCTTCTCGATCTCATCCAGCGCGACGCGGGAGAGGCCGAAGAGATCGGAGCCGTCCCGGACCATGGAGACGACGTGGAGCAGGAGCTGGCGCGCGTCGTACTGCTCGCGGAAGAAGCGGCGGTCGAGCGCCTCGAGCAGGCGCCGGCGGTAGCGCGCCACGAGCAGCAGCGGCAGGATGACCAGGATGTAGACCGCCGGCGTGCCGGTGAGCAGCGTGCCGAGGGAGGTGTTACGGTGGGCCCAGAGGAACGCCGCCAGGCCGATCACCGGCAAGGACATCAAGGCGAAGAGCGTCCCGCGGGCGAACGCGTACTGGATCGAGCGCCGGACGAGGACGCGGATGTTGTACATCCGGTGGCGCACCACGGCGTACGCGTAGATGCCCGAGCCGGCGACGACGCCGACTTTGTTGACGATGCTGCCCCACCGCGACCAGGCCGGGCCGAGCTCGAGGCGGGAGATGATCACGGAGAAGACGAAGCCGAAGACGCCCGGCAGCAAGGAGATGAAGATCAGCCCGACGCGCCGCTTCGCGTTGCGGTCGCGGATCAGGAAGAAGCGCACCGCGAGGACGGCCAGCGCTACGAGGAGGAGAATCGGCCCGAGGGTCAAGTAGATGTCGGCGGTGATCGCGCTCGAGCTGTTCAGCCGGCGTAGGCCGGCGGTGAAGACCTCGAGGAAGATCGGCAGCGCGGCGATGTACGGCAGGATGTGCCAGACCGGCCGCACCCGCCGGCCGCTCTCGCTCGGAAAGATGATGGCGAAGCGGAGGGCGGCGGCGAAGAAGACGGCGAGGAAGTAGGCGTCGATGGCGTAGACCGCGACCCGCAATGGCGTGGGGAGGACGGAGAGGGTGGCGCCCATGCCGGCGATGTCGCCAAGGAAGTTGCCGCCGGCCCAGGCGACGAGGGAGATGGCGGAGAGGCGCGCGTCCTGATTATTCGGCCGCATGCGCAGCAGGACGATGCCGAGGGCGAGCATCCAGATGTTGAGGGGGATGACGAGGTAGCTCTCGATGGCCCACGGAATGCGCGCGCCGCCCGCGCGGAGGGCCTCGCGCCGGGAGCGCTCGAACGGGACGGCCTCGATGTTGATCGTCCCCCGCCCCGTGACGACCGGCACCTGCTCGCCGCTCTGCACGAAGTAGAGAGGATTGACACCGCGGCCGATTTTCTCCCCACGGATGGAAAGCACTTTGTCGTCGTTGCGAAGCCCGGCCCGGTCGGACGTGCCCCCCGGCACGATGCCCGTGACTTGCCCGGTCTGGCGCGAATAGTCGAACTGCAGCGTCGGCCGCCGAACCACGCTCGTGAAGACGAGGAGGATCAGCGCCGTCGCCGCGGCGACCTGCAGCCAGGAAAGGAGAACGATGCGTTTCACGGGGATTCAGGGAGGATGGTAGCGCAGGGGCAGACAATGTGGGGCCGGCCCTACATTGATCATCGGCGAAGCCGGGCTATGAAGTAGGCCGGACGGCGGCGGTTATGCGCGAAGGCTACGACTTCGATGCGGTCTGGCAGGTTCACGAAGACGACGTGATACGGAAACGTATGAATCGGCAGGCTGCGCACAGCGGGATCGTCCACGGCCGGAACGCGCCCGCCGATCTGCGGAAACTCCTCAATCAGTTGCAGCGTGCGGCGCGCCTCTGCGGCGAAACGGTCGCTGACGCGTGGATCACGATCGCGATACCACGCCGTCGCCTCCCGGAGCTCTGCCTCGGCGGCGGCAGTGATCTGCAGCGGCTTCAACGGCCGAGGACTTCCTTCTCTACGCGATCGAGAACTGTCCGCCAGTCCGTGCTCTCCAAGTCGCCGGCTCTCGCCGCCGCGACGCGCTGCCGGATCTCATCCGCCCAGGCAGCTTCGACGTCCTCCTCCGCATCCTCCAGGCTTTCGAGCAGGTCCGCGGCCATGCTGGCGCGCTCGTCGAGCGGCAGTTCCAGCGCTTCCTTCAGCAAGTCGCGACTCGTCCGTCGCATACGGAAAGGGTAGCACTCCGCGTGACAATGTGGGGCCGGCTGGAGAGCCGGCCCTACATTTGCGGAGCCGGTATCATCGGCCCATGCGCATCCGCCCCGCCACCCCTGCCGACGTCGCGCTCATCCATCGCTTCATCCGTGATCTGGCCCGGTACGAGCGGCTGGAGGATCTGGTCGTCGCCACGGAGGAGTCGCTGAGGGAGACGCTGTTCGGCGCGCGGCGGTACGCGGAGGTCATCATCGCCGAGGACGAAGGGCGGCCGGTCGGGTTCGCCCTCTTCTTTCACAACTACTCCACCTTCCTCGGGCAGCCGGGCATCTACCTCGAGGACCTCTTCGTCGAGCCGGACGCGCGGGGTCGCGGGTACGGCAAGGCGCTGCTCATCGAGCTGGCGCGGATCGCGACGGAGCGCGGCTGCGGGCGTGTCGAGTGGGCCGTGCTGAACTGGAACACGCCGGCCATCGACTTTTACGAATCACTGGGCGCGAAGCCGCAGACGGAGTGGCAGGTCTACCGCGTCACCGGCGAGGCGCTGGCGAAGCTGGCGGGCGCTATTTCGCCCGGCTCATGATCTCTTTCCCGAGCGCGAGCGACTCGACGACGACCGGCCCGATGACGTTGAAGCCGTTGTCGCCGTTCGTGAAGACCACCAGGCCCTGCTTCGACTTCGGCAGGAGGATGATCACCGTCTTGACGCCTTCATCCGAGCCGCTGTGGATGAGGGCGTACTCGCCGTTCGGGAAGCCGCTGTGCACCTCCCAGCCGAGGCCCATCGACGGCTGCGGCTTGACCATGTCCTCGAAGAGCGCCGGCGGCAGCCCCGCGCCGGAGACGATCCAGGCGCCGAAGCGGCCGTAATCCTCGATCGTCGTCAGCAGGTTGTCCGCGCCGTTCGCGCGGGTGATCCGATGGTCGGTGTAGGCGTTCCGCCCCTCGGCGTCGTGCCAGCGGGCGAAGCGCGACTCGTCGGTGCGCGCGTCCCACGCGTGCTGCGTGTCGCGCATGCCGAGCGGGTCGAAGATGTTCGCCTTCGACAGCTCCGACAGCGACTTGCCGAACTTCTTCTCCAGCGCCTTGCGCAGGTACTCGAAGCCTTCTCCCGAATATCCGAACTTCGTCCCGGGATCGGCGTGGAAGTTGAGTTTCTTCGACGCGTCGTTCCAGCGCCAGTTCGGGAATCCGGTCGTGTGGGTGAGCACGTGACGCGTGGTGAGCAGCCTGGCGCGCGGATCGGCGGCGAGATCGGGATCGATCCAGTACTTCGCCAGCGGCTCATCGAGCTGCCACTTGCCCTCGGCCACGAGCTTCAGCGTCAGCATCGTCACCACCGGCTTGGTGAGCGAGGCGACGTTCCAGATCGTGTCGTACGGCGCGGGGACGCCTTTCTGCAGCTCGCCGTAGACGCGCACCTCGCGCAGCTTCCCGTCGCGGATGATCCCGATGCCGACCGCCGGCACCTTCGCCTCGGCGAGGCGGGTATCCATCTGCCCATGCGCGCGAAGGGCGGAGAGGATGAGGAGGAAGAGGAGGAGTCGCTTGCCCACGGCGTGGAGTACGGATGGGCGGCGGTCAGGTTGCGGTGGTGGCCCCGGAGGGATTCGAACCCCCGACTTGCTGCGTGTAAAGCAGCCACTCTAACCGCTGAGTTACAGGGCCTCATCGCATCCTAACATTCTCGCGGTACACTCCCCTCCCTTCCATGCTCCGACTGAGGCGCAAGTCGCGCATCCTTCTGCTCGATGACGACGCCGCGATCCAGCGGCTCGTGGCGCTGCTGCTCAAGCGCGCCGGCCACCGCGTGGACGTCGTGGCCAAAGGCAACGACGCGATCCGCTCCATCGAGAAGAACCCGTACGACGCGCTGCTGCTCGACCTCATGATGCCCACCGAGGGGGGCATGACCGTGCTCCGCCACCTGCGCGAGAAGAGTCCCGAGCTGCTCAAGCGGGTCATCCTCCTCACCGCCACGCCGGCCGCGGTACTGAACACCGTGCGCAAGGAAGTCGCGGCAATCGTGCACAAGCCGTTCGAGCCCGAGGAGCTGCTCGACGCCATCGACCGCCTTGGCGGCGAGGGGAGCTGATGCGGCTCCGGCAGCTCGCCGGCCGCTACGCCGTCTGCCGTCTCGATCCGCGCGATGCCATTCCGTCGTGGGCCGACGGCCAAGGCTTCGTCTCCATCAGCCGCACGCCCGACGAGCTGTCCATCATCTGTGATGAGACCCGCGTGGCGGCCACCGTCGTGGCCGAGCGCGGCTGGCGCTGCCTCTCCGTGGAAGGGCCGATCGCCTTCTCCGTGACCGGCGTCGCGGCGTCGATGACCGGCGCGTTGGCGGCGGCCGGCATCAGCGTCTGCCTCGTCGCCACGTACGACACCGACTACCTGCTGGTGAAGGAAGAGACGCTCTCACGGGCCATCGTGGCGCTGCGCGGCACCGGTCACGAAGTCGGCGGCTGATCGGCGTCGGCGCGCGCCTTCTTCGGCTTGCGCGGCACGGCCCCGACCACCTGCCGCTCGGCGACGATGCGCACGCAGCTCTCGATCATGTCCGCCAGTTGCACGGTGTTGATCGGTTTGCGGATGGCGATCTGCACCAGGTCGACATCGAGGCTCGGAAGCGCCCCGCGGCCGACGAGGGCGAGGACGATCGGCCACTCGTCCTGCGGCAGGCTGCGGATGCGCTCCAGCAGTTGGTAGCTGTCCACTTTCGAGAGACCAAGGTCGAGGACGATCACCGAGTAGCGCCGCTCGGCCAGCTTCTCCAGCGCCGCCTGCCCATCGGCCACCGTATCGCTGAAGACGTCGGCGTGAAGGAGGCGGGTGTAGAGGCGGCGGCGAAGCTCGGAATCCGCATCGGCGATCAACACTCGTTGGGGGTCTGAGGCGACCATCTGTTGTGTCCGTCGTCAACGCAGTACAAATCTGTTGCCAACGCATCGTGAACCGTCATCCTGAGCCGCGCAGACGGCGAAGGATCTCCCGGCGCTTGCGAGGAGATCCTTCGCCCTCTTCGGGGCTCAGGATGACGTTTGGGGCCGGCGCCGCTCTGGAAAGGGGTGAACGGCGCCTACAGCGGGCGGCCGAAAACCGCTTCCAGCCGGTCGCGGTAGCTGCGCCCGAGGGGGATCTCGGCCCCGGTGCGGAGGCGGATGGAGTAGTCGCCGTGGAACAGCGCGCGGATCTCGACGATGGCATCGACGTTGACGATGGCCGAGCGGTGCACGCGCACGAAGCGGCGCTTATCGAGCTTCGACTCGAGATGGGTCATCGTCTCCCGGATGAGGTGCGACTCGCGCCCG
>DATEOX010000706.1:0-7770 GCA_035273585.1 Thermoanaerobaculia bacterium | reverse complement strand
CTCGAGGAAGGAGGCTACGCGATCGTGAAGGCCACCAGCGGGGAAGAGGCGCTGGCCATCACCCGCCGCGAGGACGACGGCCGCCCCGACCTCATCCTCATGGACATCCACCTCCCGGGCATGGACGGCCTCTCCGTCGTGCGGGCCATGAAGACCGACGCCCGCACCGCCCGCATCCCCATCCTGGCCCTCACGGCCCACGCCATGCGCGGCGACAAAGACCGCTTCCTCGACGCCGGCTGCGACGGCTACATCTCCAAGCCGATCGATGTGAAGACGTTCCTGACGTCGATCGAGCAGTATTTGGGGTAGCGTACGAACAATGAACGATGAAGGATGAACGCGGAACAAGCCCATCGTTCATCGTTCATCCTTCATCGTTCATTGTTCCTTCGGTTATCCTCCCGCCCGCATGACTCAACCGCTACAAATGCTCGTCCTGGGCGCCGGCCGTATGGGCCTCGGCGCCGCCTACGATTTCGCCCAGCAGCCCGATGTCGAGCGGGTCACGATCGCGGACGTCGACCGCTCCAAAGCCGAGGCCATCGCGGCGCGCATCGGGCCGAAGGGCAAGGCCGTGCAGGCGGACGTCACCCATTACGGCGCCGCGGTCGACCTGATGCGCGGCCATCAGGCGGCGCTCAGTTGCGTCACCTACTGGCTCAACGAGCAGCTCTCGCGCGCCGCAATCGAGGCCGGCACGAACTTCTGCGACCTCGGCGGCAACAACGACGTCGTCGCGGCCGAGCTGGCCCAGGACGCCGAGGCGCGGGCGCGGGGGATCAACGTCATCCCGGACTGCGGGCTCGCGCCGGGCATGGTCGCGGTGCTCGTGGCGCATGCGGCCTCGCGCGTCGAAAACCCGGACGAGATCCATATCCGCGTCGGCGGCCTGCCGCAGGATCCGAAGCCGCCGCTCGACTATCAGCTCGTCTTCTCCGTCGAGGGGCTCATCAATGAATACATCGAGCGGGCGCGCATCATCCGGGACGGGAAGATCACCGAAGTCGACTCCATGACCGAGCTCGAGACGCTGGAGTTCCCCGCGCCGTTCGGCGTCATGGAAGCGTTCCAGACCTCTGGCGGCACCTCGACGCTCCCCGAGACCTTCCTCGGCAAGGTGCGCGAGCTCGACTACAAGACGATCCGCTACCGAGGACATTGCGAGAAGTTCAGGACCATGATCGACCTCGGGCTGTGCAGCAGCGAGCAGATGGTCGTCGACGGCCAGCACATCGCGCCGCGCCGCGTGCTGGGCGAGCTGCTGGTGAAGAACCTGCCGCATGACGAGCCGGATGCCGTCCTGGTGCGGGTGGAAGTGGCGGGCGGGGGGCGGAGGCTGCGCTACGACATCATCGACTACGCCGATCCGAAGACGGGGCTGAGCGCGATGATGCGTACCACCGCCTTCCCGGCGGCGATCGTCGCCCTGATGATGGCCCGCGGCCAGATCGAGAAGAAGGGCGCCCTCCCGCAGGAGCGCTGCGTGCCGGCGGACCTCTTCATGGCCGAGCTGGCGAAGCGGGACATCAAGGTGGTGGAGAGCTGGAGGTAGGCCATGTACCTCCTCCTTCGATGGCTCCTCAACACGCTGGCGCTCTTCATCGTCGTCACGGTCGTGCCGAACTTCCATTACTCCTCGGTCGTGACGCTGGCCCTCGCGGCGCTGGTGCTGGGTCTGCTGAACGCGATCGTCCGGCCGATCCTCTTCGTACTGACCCTGCCGCTGACCATCGTCACGCTCGGGCTCTTCCTCATCGTCCTGAACGCGATCATGCTCGAACTCACCGCGGCGCTGGTCCCCGGCTTCGACATCGACGGCTTCGGCTGGGCCTGCGTCGGCGCGGTCATCCTCGGGCTGGTCTCGATGATCACGAACCGGATCGGCGGGCGCGACGATCGGCGGTAGACGGGCACCGGTGGTTTGACTACACTACGCGCGACTTCGTATGAACATCATCAAGAACCGTGTCAACGACGTAACCGTGCTCGACATTCAAGGCGTGATCAAGCTCGGGGAGAGCGCGCGCGAGTTCTCCAGCTACCTGGAGAAGGTCCTCAACGACGAGACCGGCCCGGTGATGATCAACTTCGAGGCCATCAACTACATGGACTCGACCGGCTTGGGCGAGCTGATCGGCTACCTGCAGAAGTTCGAGGACCGGCAGCGCAAGATGGCGCTGGTCAAGCCCTCCCACCGCATCCTGGCCCTGCTCAAGATCACCAAGCTCGACACCGTGTTCAAGATCTTCGACTCGCGGGAGAGCGCGATGTCGTATCTCACGGATTCTGCGGCGTAGTTACTGGTTGCTGGTCGTTAGTAGAACCTGGTGTGCCTTCAGGCACGAATGCACACCAGGTTCTACCAACAACCAGCAACCAGCAACTACGCTTGCGGCGCACCTGGTTCTCATCTAGCATGCGCCCGCCTTCAGGCTTATGACGCACACCTTCCTCCCCGTCCTCATCCTGATGATCATCGCGGCCATCATCGGCGCGGTGTTCCTGTCCCTGAACTGGGTCATCGGGCGGCACCAGCGGAACCCCTCCAAGCTCGCGCCGTACGAGAGCGGCGTCCCGCTCCTCGACCAGAACCGCAAGCGGGTCAACGTCCGCTTCTACCAGATCGCCATGCTCTTCATCCTCTTCGACATCGAGGCGGCGTTCTTGTATCCGTGGGCCGTCGTCTATCGCGACGCCACGGTCACGCCCGGTGGAACGAACTGGTTCGTCTTCGGCGAGATGCTGGTCTTCATCGTTCTACTGGCCGTGGGCTACGTCTACGTCTGGAAGAAAAAAGCGTTCGACTGGAACTGATCGCAACCATGGCCGAGCTCCGTCCCGAGAACCCCTACTCCAAAGACCGCTTCGCCGAGCCGGGGAAGACGGTCGCGTTCCCCCCCGAGGCGAAGGAGAAGTTCGACTGGATCCTCACCCGCTATCCGACCAGGGAAGCGGCCCTCCTCCCCACGCTCCACCTGGCCCAGGAAGTGTGGGGCTGGATCGCGCCGGAGGTCGTGCACTACGTGTCGGAGCTGCTCGACCTCTCGCCGGCCACCGTCTTCGGGGTGGTCACGTTCTACAACATGTATAACCAGAAGCCGGTCGGCCGCTATCACCTGCAGGTCTGCACGAACCTCAGTTGCATGGTCAATCGCGCTTACGACATCTATGAGCACCTCTGCGAGAAGCTCGACATCGCCCCGGGCGAGACGACGAAGGACGGCCGCTACACGGTAGTCGAGGTCGAGTGCCTCGGCTCCTGCGGCACCGCCCCGGTCGTCCAGGTCAACAACGACTACCACGAGAGTATGGATGTGGCGAAGATGGACGCCCTCCTGACCCAACTGAAGTAAGCCGCGTGTCATCCTGAGCCGCGAAGACGGCGAAGGATCCCTCGGCAATCACGACTATGGAACCGATCAAAGTCCTCCTCGCCAACATCGATAAGCCGAACTCGACGTCCATCGACGTCTACGGCGACTACGGCGCCGCCCGCAAGGCGCTGCAGATGAAGCCGGACGAGGTCATCCAGCTCGTCAAGGACTCCGAGCTCCGCGGCCGCGGCGGCGCCGGCTTCCCCACCGGCGCCAAGTGGGGCTTCGTCCCGAAGAACGCCCCGAAGCCGACCTGGCTCCTCTGCAACGCCGACGAGTCGGAGCCCGGCACGTTCAAGGACCGCGTGATCATGGAAAAGGATCCGCACCTTCTCATCGAGGGGATGGTCATCTCCGGCTACGCCATCGGCTCGAACCCGATGTCGTACATCTACATCCGCGGCGAGTTTTACTACGGCGCCACCGTTCTGGATCGCGCGCTCGAGGAAGCGCGCGCGAAAGGCTTCCTCGGCAAGAACATCTTCGGCAGCGGCTTCGACTTCGACATCACCGTCCATCGCGGCGCCGGCGCCTACATCTGCGGCGAAGAGACGGGGCTCATCGAGTCGGTGGAGGGCCACCGCGGACAGCCGCGCGTGAAGCCGCCGTTCCCCGCCGTGGTCGGCGTCTTCGGCGGCCCCACCGTGGTCAACAACGTCGAGACGCTCGCCTGCGTGCCGCTCATCGTGAAAAACGGCGCGGACTGGTTCAAATCCTTCGGCATCCCGAAGAACACCGGCCCGAAGCTCTACTGCGTCTCGGGCACGGTGAAGAAGCCCGGCGTCTACGAGTTCCCGATGGGCGTCAACCTGAACGAGCTCGTCTTCGAGCACTGCGGCGGTCTCCTCGAGGGTCGCAAGCTCAAGGCCGTGATCCCGGGCGGCGCCTCGGCGCCGATGCTCACCCCGGACGAGATCGACCTGCCGCTCAATTTCGACGCGGTGATGAAGGCCGGCTCGATGCTCGGCTCGGCCGGCATCATCGTCCTCGACGACAGCGTCTGCATCGTCGACGCGGTCTGGCGCCTCTCGAAGTTCTTCGCCCACGAGTCCTGCGGCCAGTGCACGCCCTGCCGCGAGGGGACGAACTGGATGGAGTCGGTCCTCGACCGCCTCGAGCGCGGCGAAGGCCGCCAGCAGGACGCCGACCTCCTCCTGGACATGGCCGACAACATCGGCGGCAAGTCCCTCTGCGCCCTCGGCGACGCCGCCATCGGCCCGGTCATCTCCAGCATCAAGAAGTTCCGCGACGAGTACCTCTACCACGTCACGCACAAGTCGTGTCTGCCGGAGACGAAGCGCTACCGCCGCCTCGACATGCCCGTCGCCGCCCACTGAGCGATGATGCAGGGCCGGCTCTCCAGCCGGCCCCCTGCGGCCTTACCATGTTTTCATGCGCCGCCTCCTGCCGCTCGTCCTCCTGGTCGCCACCCACGCCCTCGCCGGCCCCGATGCGATCCTCGTCCCGTTCGACAGCGGCACCTACGGCCGCTGGTCAGCCGAGGTGTGGGTGCGCAACGAGGCCGACCACGCGGTGAACCTCTATCCGGAGCAGTGCTACTTCATCGGCCTCCAGGTCCCGTGCAACTTCCGCATCGACGTGCCGGCGAAGACGACGATGCTCCTCGATACCCGCCCGTCCGACGACCTCCGCGAGCCCGGCCTCTTCCTCTACGTGCCGGAAGGGGAGGCGGGAAAGATCTCCGTCGGCCTGCGCATCCGCGCCCTGCCGGATGGGCCGGAGACGGAGATCCCGACGGTACACTTCGCGAACATGCGCGTCGGCCGGACGGAGCTGCTCAACATCCCGTTGCGCGCCGGCACGACGCCGACGCTGCGCGTCTATGCGCAGTACGCCGTCAACTCCCTCTTCGTCGTTCGCGTCTACCGCATCGCCGGCGGCGGAGCGCCCGACCAGTTGCTCTTCGAGCGTTCCTTCCAGCAGGTGCTCCCCACCGACGGTCCCCCCGGCCCATTCCTCTTCGACTTTTCCTCCGCGCTCACCGACGCCGCGAAGCTCGGCGCGACGCGCGTGCGCGTCTCGATCGAGCCGACGTTTCCCGGGGGCGAGTTCCGCTACTGGCCCCTCGTGACGGTGACGGACGACCTCACGCGGCACGTCACGACGGTGACCCCGCAATAGGCGCGCGGGCGTCCCCGCCCGGCGGTCATCGCCGCGCACCGGCCGGCGCTCACGCCACCGTGTCCGCGAGCGCCATGATGAGCGCGGCGCCGTCGCCATTGCCGTTGCCACTCCACGCGCTGCCGTGCATGCAGGCGAGGGTGTGCGGGTGGGTGGCGGCGAGCCGCTCGAAGATCGCGCGCGCGTTGCGCGACTCGCTCCAGTAGTCCGGCATCCCGCTCATGCCATTGCGGCGGAAGACCTCCGAGGGACCGAGGATGTCGCCGGAGGTGAGGGGAGGCGTGTCGGCGCCGCCCTGGGTGAAGAGGTCACCGCAGAAAAGCGTCGCCGTCTGCTCGTCGAAGAGGTAGCCGGTCTCCCAGTTGTGCGGAAGGTGAGGGGCGTCTATCCACCGGAGAGTGCGGCCGCCGGATAGAGTGAGCCTCTCGCCGTCGCTCATCGCGCGGGCTGGGCGCATCGCCAGGTCGTTCACTGAAACCATTGCAGCCACACGGCTTACGAGCGGCTCGGCGTTTGGGGCGAGAGCCAGAAAATCGTTCAGCGAGCCACATTCGTCCGACTCGAAGTGCGAGAAGCTGACGTATCGCAACTGCGAGACGGGTAGCACGTGCGAGATGGCTTCGGAGACGAGCGGGAAGAGCGCGCGCGGGCCGGTGTGGAAGATCACCGGCTCCGCGTCGCGGATGAGGTACTGGTTGAACGAGAAGCCGCCTTCCATCACCGCCGGCGGCACCGGCGTGTTGATGCGGTAGATGCCGTCGGCGATCTCGTCGATGGTGGTTCCGGACTGGGGATTCGTGATCATCGTTTGCTCCTTGCGTCGAGCAGTCGGTGCTCGATCAGTTGTGTGGTTTCGTCCACCGCCGCCGCGTGCGAGAGTCCGGCGGCGATGAGGCTCTGATAAACGGCAAAGTCGAGGACGGCGACGACCAGGGCCAGCGTCCGTTTGCTTGGGCGGAGCGGCCGCAGGGCCGCGGCAACCAGCTCGCGGCGATGCTCCTCCTCCTGCGCCAGCGACCGTTCCAGCGCGGCGAACTGCGACCGCTCGCCGCGGATCCGTCCCATCCAGGGCGTGCGCCGGTGGAAGGCGAACAGCTCGCCGACCAGCATCCGGATGCGATCGCCCGGATCAGTTAGGCTGGCGAAGACCTCCGGCGCAGGCGGCTGGACGAGGTCGAACGTGTACGCGCCGCAGGCGGCGATGACGTCGTCGTAGGTGGGGAAGTGATGGTAGACCGTCCCCAGGCCGACGTCCGCACGGGCGGCGATGTCGCGGAAGGTCGTGGCGCCGACTCCCTTGTCGATGTGCAGTTGATGCGTGGCCTCGACGATCCGCCGGCGAGTCTCGATGGCGCTGTCGGCGCGGCGCTGCATGCGGTAGGTGCGGGGGCTCATGGTTGTTGGCTGTTGGTTGTTGGCTGTTGGCTGTTGGTTGTTGGTAGAACCGTTGTCAGTTGTCGGTTGTCAGTAGGGGAGGCACCGATGCTCGGCGGCGGCGTCCTGTCGACAACTGACAACCGATAACGCTCTTTCACATTCATCGAACGACAGTTCGATCAATATGTGTACGGCCCGCGGGAAAGTCAAGACCCCCCGTCACCGTGCAGTAAACTGCGCGCTCATGAAGAGCCGCCGACTCCTCGCTCTCCTCGTCGCCGCCGCCACCCTCCCCCTCGCCGCTCAGCGCACCCAGAAGCCGCCCCTCCACGGCGCGCACTGGATGGCCATCACCGGCAAGCCGCTCGCGGCCACGGCCGGCTCGATGATGTTCCAGAAGGGGGGCAACGCCGTCGACGCCGCCGCGGCCATGATCGCCGCCGCCTGCACGATGTGGGACACCTTGAGCTGGGGCGGCGAGACCCAGGCGCTGATCTACAATCCGCAGACGAAGAAGATCATCGGCATCAACGCCCTCGGCGTCGCACCGACCGGGGCCACACCGGAATTCTTCAAGGGGAAGAGCCTCCGCTACCCGCCCGAGTACGGACCGCTCGCCGCCGTCACCCCCGGCACGCCGGGCGGCATCATGCGCATGCTCGCCGAGTACGGGAAGCTGTCGCTGAAAGAGGTCCTCGAGCCGTCCATCCAGATGGCCGACGGCTACCCGATCGAGGCCCAGCTCGCGAACACCATCGAGCGGCAGAAGGGGATGATCAAGCAGTGGCCGTATGCGCGCGCCGTCATGCTCCCGCACGCCCGCGGTGATGCGCCTGCGCCGGCCGCCGCGCAGCCCTCCGCCGGCGGCCCCACC
>DATEOX010000705.1:0-2894 GCA_035273585.1 Thermoanaerobaculia bacterium | reverse complement strand
CGAGCTCGGCCCGCCGCCGATCTTCTCCACCGAGCCGCAGGTGAAGCCCGTCTCCTCCTCCAGCTCCTTCTTCGCCGTTTCCGCCGGATCGCCGTGCCCTTCCTCGTCGCCCACCAGTCCGGCCGGAAAGTCGATGACCCGCGCGTCGACGGCGCGCCGGTATTGCTCCGTGAGCACGACGCGGCCGTCGTCCGTGATGGCCACGACGGCCACCGCCTCCTTCGCCTTCTTCCGCTCCGCGAACTCCCAGCCGTCGTGCTCGCGGACGAGGAGGTGCTTGCCTTCGAAAATGGTCTTCATCAGTCCACGTCCGCCACCCTCCCCATGTTCACGGGCGCGAAGCCGAGGGCGCGCTCGTATTCGGCGAACATCATGTCGTAGCACTCGCAACTGCGCTCCTCGAGCGCGGCGCGGTCGATGATCCGAATGCGGTTGCGGCCGTGCTCGATGCAGCCCGCCTCGCGCAAGGCGCGGATGCCCTCGTTGATGCCGGCGCGGCGGGCGCCGAGCATCCGCGCGAGGAACTCCTGCGTAACCGACATCTCCGGCGCGCCGACCCGGTCGGCCAGGAGCAGGAGCCAGTGGGCGAGGCGCTCTTCGAGCAGGTGCACCCGGTTGCAGGCGGCGAGCTGCGAGGTGTTGGCCATGAAGGCGTGGACGAAGCGCAGCAGGACGTCCGCCACCCGCTGATCCCGCTGCATCTCCGCGCGCATCGCGGCCGGGTCGATGCGCGCCAGCCAGCCCCGTCCCTGGACCAGCCCGTGATGCGGACTGCCCTGTACGCCCAGCAGTGCATTGATGCCGGCGAACCCTTCGGCGCCGACCATTCCTACCTCCACCTCCGCGCCGTTCTCCAGCGAGCGGAGAAGGGAGATGACTCCGTCCAGTGGAAAGTAGAGCTCGGTCTGGTCGTCGGCGGAGAAGAGGTCGTCATCCACCATCCGCTCCGAAATCCGGAACGCCCCTTCGAGATGCCGCAGCGCGTCCGTGGGGAGGGCGGCGAGTAGCAGGTTTCGGCTCAATTCCGGTTGGGTCATGGCTGTCAATGAGCCAATGACGTGCCACCATCTGTACGGCTGCGGACAGACATCCGGCCTTCCATCGGCTTCAATACACGTACACCCATGGAAACCCACCGTATCCTCATCGTCGACGACGACCCCGGTGTCCGCGCGCTCCTGGTCGCCCTCCTGCGCCACCGCGGCTATGGCTACGACCTCGCCGCCGACGGCGAGGAGGCGGTCTGCCATCTGCGGCGGGCGTCCTATGACGCCGTGCTGCTCGACCTCATGCTCCCGAAGGTGAACGGCTTCGAAGTGCTGCGCTTCATCAGGGCGGAGCGGCAGCACATGCTTCCCCGGGTCATCGTCCTGACCGCCGCCTCGAACGCGACGCTGCGCGACTTCGATACGAGCGGCATCCGGGCCCTGATGCGCAAGCCGTTCGACATCCACGCGCTCATGGACGAGCTCGACGCCTGCCGCGACGGTCACCCTTCAGTCGAACAGCGAAGCCTGAGCGCGGCGCCGCCGGAATGACGCGGTCGACATCTCCAGCGACTTCTCCCCGAAGCCCAGCCGCCGGGCGCTGACCTCGAAGAGCGCGGCGATCTGCTCGGCGAAGATCCCCTCGCCGCGGCCGCGCACCCCCCACGTCGCGTCGTAGAGCTTGCCCCCACGCAGGTCGCGGACGCGGTTCAGGACCTTGTCCTTGCGGTCGGGGAAGTGCTCCTCCAGCCAGCGCTCGAATAGCGGCGCGACGGCCCACGGCAGGCGGAGCACGACGAAGCCGGCGGAGGTCGCGCCGGCCGCGCGCGCCGCGGCGAGGATGGCCGGCACCTCGTGCTCGTTGAGGGCGGGAACGATCGGCGCCACCATCACCCCGACCGGGATGCCGGCGTCGGCCAGCTTCTTCACCGCGTCGAGGCGCAGCTCGGGCGTCGAGGTGCGCGGCTCCATCACGTGGTGGAGCTTCGCGTCGAGCGTCGTGATGGAGAGGGTGACGCGGACGCAGTCGAAGCGGGCCAGCTCGCGCAGGTGATCGATGTCCCGCGTCACGAGGTGGTTCTTGGTGATGATGCCGGTCGGGTTGCGGAAGTCGGCCAGCACTTCCAGGCAGCGGCGGGTGATCATCAGCTTCCGCTCGATCGGCTGATAGCAGTCGGTGACGCCGCTGATGACGATCGTCTTCGGCTCCCACTTCGGCGAGTTGAGCTCCTCGCGCAGCAGCTCCGGCGCGTCTTCCTTGACCAGGATCTTCGTCTCGAAGTCGAGGCCGGCGGACATGCCGAGGTACTCGTGGGTGGGGCGGGCGAAGCAGTAGATGCAGCCGTGCTCGCAGCCGCGATAGGGATTGATGCTCGCCTCGAAGCCGACGTCCGGGCTGTCGTTGGTGGCGATGATGGAGCGCGACGGGTCGCGCAGGTAGATGGTGCGCGGCAGGGAGTCGTCGCGCTCGACGGTGTGCTCGTCGTCCTCGACGTATTCGAGCCGCTCGAACCGGTTGTGCGGGTTCCAGCTCGCGCCTCGCCCTTTGATCGGGTCGGCGCTCATGGCGTAATGACCGCCGTGCCGGTGATGTGGCCTTTGCGCAGGTCGTCGAGCGCTTCGTTGGCGCACTCCAGCTCGTAGATCGTGCGCATCGTTTCGATGCGCAGCGTCTTCAGCCGCTCGAACAGCGCGATGCCATCGGCGCGGGTGAGATTGGCCACGGAGCGGATGCTGCGCTCGCCCCACAGGAGGGCATAGGGAAACGAGGGGATGTCGGACATGTGGATGCCGGCACAGACAACGCTGCCGCCCTTCTTCACATTGCGCAGCGCGGCCACGACGAGCTCGCCCGCCGGCGCGAAGACGATTGCCGCATCGAGCAGCTCCGGCGCCTCCTCCCCCACC
>DATEOX010000704.1:0-7829 GCA_035273585.1 Thermoanaerobaculia bacterium | reverse complement strand
TGATCACCGCCGTGCCGTCGTCGGCCATCAGCGACCCGGCCTTCGCTCCGGCCCGGCAGTTCGTCAAGGACATGAGCGATGTGCGGCCGTTCTTCGCGCCGTACCTCGAGTCGCAGAAGCCGAACGCGTCGCCAGCCCTCGACGTCGAGGCCAGCTTCCGCGTGCTGCGGGAGAAGGAAGTGGATGCCGATCAGATCATCGGCTGGACGGTGACGGTGGGCGACCAGTCGGTCTCGAACCGGGACAACAAGAAGAAGCTGCACTGGGTGCCGGGCAGGCCGGTGCGCATCGCCCTGCGCTGGGCCAGTGACGCGCCGCGCATCCCGATCCTCGCCCAGAGCGAGCGCGGCGCCTCGCTGCAGGACCGGACGCTGACCTACGAGTACACGAACCAGTGGTCGCTGCTCACCGCCCTCGAGCAGCACACCGCCGCCACGGAGCCGGCGTTCAAGGACACCGAGCCGGTGACGCTCGCCTTCCGCGTCCAGACGCAGCCCGTTGGTACGAACCGCCCGCTCGACGACGCCGCGCGCGTCTTCATGCGCCTGGCCCTGCTCGCGCCCGACAGCGCCAAGCCGATCGAGCTGCCGAAGTTCCCCGAGGTGGCGCCGCCGCTGGGGGAGCAGGTGGCGGAGGGGACGCCATGATGGCACCCACGCCCCTCACCCGGCGCTTCGCGCCACCCTCTCCCCGCTCACGCGGGGCGAGGGTTCTCGTCGCAAGACCCTTCTCCCCGCGCGGCGGGGAGAAGGTGCCCGCAGGGCGGATGGGGAGGCGCAGGCCATGACCGCCGATCCCCTCCTCCTCCCCATCAGCGCCGATCGCCCTGCCGGCGAGTCGCTCCGCTACGATCCGATCTTCGACGAGATCAAGCGGCTGCGGGAGGAGGACGACCCCACCCTCCCGCAAGGCGTGTGGCAGCGGGAGCTGAAGAAGGCCGACTGGAACGCCGTCGCCTCGCTCTGCGCCGACACGCTGGCCACGCGGACCAAGGACCTGCAGGTCGCGGCCTGGCTGACCGAGGCCTGGACGTATCTGGAAGGCTTCGCGGGATTCGAGCGGGGCGTGCGGGTGATCACGAATCTTTGCCGCGACTTCTGGCCGCAGCTCCATCCGCCGCTGGACGACGACGGCCTCGAGTCGCGCATCGCTCCCATCCTCTGGATCGCCGACCGCCTCGTGCTCCCCATCAAGCGCGTGCCGGTGGCGGCGCCGTCGAGCGAGGAGGCGCTGCCGTACGGCTGGAGCGCGTGGGAGTCGGGCCTCTTCCTGGCCAAGCAGACCACGCCCGATCCAAAGGCCGAGCAGCGGGGCCTCGTGCCGCAGCCGAAGTTCATGGTCAGCGTCTCGCTGACGCCGACCGCCTGGTACGTCTCGCTGGGCAGGCAGGTGAGCGGCGCGGTCGACGCGCTGGCGGAGCTCGACGCGGTGCTCGTGGAGCGCTGCGGCGCCAACGCCGCGCCGAGCCTCACCCCGCTGCGCACGCCGCTCGCCGCCATCCAGCAGTTCATCGGGCGGGTGATGGACGAGCGCCGCGGGGCGGGGGAGCTCATCCCCGCGGCGGCAACGGAGGTGTCCATGACGCAGATCGAGATCGCCGCTCACGACGAAGCGGCGCCGCCGCCGGTCATGGCCGGCCCCATCTCCACCCGCGCCGACGCGTACCAGCAGCTCGCCCTGGCGGCGGACTACCTGCTGCGCACCGAGCCGCACAGCCCCGTGCCGTACCTCATCAAGCGCGCCATCTCCTGGGGAAACATGAGCCTGGCCGAGTTGCTGGCCGAGCTCCTCTCCAAGAACGCCGACCTCCCCACCATCCAGGCTTTGCTGGGGATGAAGAAATGAACGCATCTGTCGCGATCCGAGGATCGCCTGTGGAGAGTTTCAGCAAGTGCACCCCGTTACCGGATGAGAAGGAGATAGAAGATGAGTGAGAGCACACAGAAAAAGCTGCTGCGCATCAGGCCGCCCCGCGTGCAGCTGACGTACGACGTCGAGACGGGCGGCGCCATCGAGAAGAAGGAGCTGCCGCTGATCGTCGGCGTCCTGGCCGACCTGGCCGGGAAGCAGGACAAGCCGCAGCCGCCCATCAAGGCCCGGAAGTTCGTGGAGATCGACCGGGACAACTTCAATGACGTGATGGGCTCCATCGCCCCGCGCCTGGCCTTCCAGGTGAGCAACAGGCTGCAGGACGACGACAGCAAGATGAACGTCGAGCTGCGCTTCAAGAAGATCGACGATCTCCGCCCCGAGGCGGTCGTCCAGCAGGTCGAGCCGCTGCGCAAGCTGTTCGAAGCGCGCCAGCGCCTGAACGACCTCCTGGCCAAGCTCGACGGCAACGACGACCTCGACGTGCTCCTGCAGGACATCGCGGCGAACACGGAGAGCCAGCAGAAGATCAAGGAAGCAACCACGGGAGGCAACAATGGCTGACGAGACCGCACCGCAGGCAGAAGCGACCGCCGCAGCCGCGGCCGGCGAGGCATCACTGCTCGACCAGATCATCGACAAGGGCAAGCTGGCCCGCGACGCGAGCCAGAAGGAGCGGGCCAAGGACCTGGTGGGCGAGTTCGTCACCCAGATCCTGGACAAGGGCATGACCATCAGCCGCGACACGATGGCCATGATTCAGGCCCAGATCGCGCGCATCGACGAGCTGCTCAGCGGGCAGCTCAACGAGATTCTGCACAACCCCGAATTTCAGAAGCTCGAAGCGTCGTGGCGCGGCCTGCACTACTTCGTGATGAACACCGAGACGTCGACGCGCCTGAAGCTCCGGCTCCTCTGCGCGTCGAAGGCCGAGGTCTTCAAGGACCTCGACCAGGCCATCGAGTTCGATCAGAGCCAGCTCTTCAAGAAGCTGTACGAAGAGGAGTACGGCACCTTCGGCGGCTTCCCCTTCAGCCTGGTCATCGGCGACTACGAGTTCGGCCGCAACGCGCAGGACATGGCCATGCTGGAGAAGCTCTCCGGCGTCGCCGCGGCCGCGCATGCGCCGTTCATCGCCGCCGCCTCGCCGCGCCTCTTCGACATGGACAGCTTCACGGAGTTGGGCAACCCGCGCGACCTGGCCAAGCTCTTCGAGTCGTCCGAGCTGATCAAGTGGCGCTCGTTCCAGGAGAGCGAGGACTCCCGCTACGTCACGCTCGCCCTGCCCCACATCCTGCTCCGCCTCCCGTACGGCCCGAACACCGTGCCGACGGAGGACTTCAAGCTCGTCGAGGACACCGACGGCCGCGACCACTCCAAGTACCTCTGGGGCAACGCCGCCTACGCCCTCGGCCAGCGCATCACGAACGCCTTCGCGCTCTACGGCTGGTGCGCGGCCATCCGCGGCGTGGAAGGCGGCGGCAAGGTCACGGGCCTGCCGACGCACACCTTCAAGACCGACGAGGGGGACATCGCGCTCAAGTGCCCGACGGAGATCGCCATCACCGATCGCCGCGAGAAGGAGCTCGACACCCTCGGCTTCGTCGCGCTCTGCCACTGCAAGGGCACTGACTACGCGGCGTTCTTCGGCGGCCAGACCACGCAGAAGCCGAGGACGTACGACACGAACGCGGCGAACGCGAACGCGCGCATCTCGGCCCGGCTGCCGTACCTCCTGGCCGCGGCGCGCTTCGCCCACTACCTGAAGGTGATCTGCCGGGACAAGATCGGCAGCTTCCAGACCAAGGACACGCTCTCGATCTACCTGAACCGCTGGATCAGCAGCTACATCCTCGGCACGGACGACGCGGGGCAGGACCTGAAGGCGCAGTACCCGCTGCGCGAGGCGCGCATCGACGTGTTCGACGTGCCGGGCAAGCCGGGCGCCTACCGCGCCGTGGCCTTCCTGCGTCCGCACTTCCAGCTCGAGGAACTGACCGCATCGATCCGGCTCGTGGCCGAGCTCCCGCCGCCCGCGGCGGCATGACCAGCAGTTGACGGAGGACAACCAAAATGGCTAGCAACATGTACATCAAGTTCGAAGAACCGGCCATCGACGCCAGCAGCACGGCGGCCGGCCACGAGAAGGAGATCGAGATCCTCTCGTGGAGTCACGGGTTCGTGCAGCCCACCAGCCCCACGCGCAGCGCGGCCGGCTCGGGCACGGTCGAACAGGCCACGCACCAGAACCTCTCGTTCACCAAGTACCTCGACACCGCCACCAACACGCTCCTGAAGTACTGCTGGTCGGGCAAGCAGATCGGCAAGGCGACCGTGTCCTGCTGGCGCTCGGACGGCGCGGTGGACAACAAGCCGGTCAAGTACCTCGAGGTGGCCATGCAGCACGTGGTCATCTCGAACTACAGCGTGTCCGGCGGCCCGGGCGACATCCCGGTGGAGAACGTGTCCCTCGACTACGGCGTAGTCCAGTACACGTACCTCGACCAGAAGCACGCCGACGGCACCGCCGACAGCAACCTGCCGGCGACGCATAATCTGGAGACGCGCAGCATCAGCTAGCGTTTGCGGGGTCCGGCGCGATGGCGTCGGGCCCCGTACACGAGTTGTTGGTTGTTAGTTGTTGGTTGTTGGTAGGGCACCCGCCCGGACTGACTACTAACAACCAACAACCAACAACCAACAACCAACAACCAACAACTAACAACCATGAACGTCCGCACCCCCCTCTTCGACCGCCTCGTCGATCGCGATCCGCAGCCGGAGCCGCATCTGCAGCGCGAGCTGCGGCCGATGCGGACGCTCGACCGGCGCGGGCTGAAAAAGTCGGTGCGGCGGGAGTTGGAGCAGCTCTTCAACACCCGCTGCCCCGTGGCACAGCATCACCTCCTGGGGCGCCAGCGGTCGGTCATCGACTACGGCATCCCCGACCTGGCCATCTTCTCCGCCCGCAGTCACGACGACCGCCTGCGCATCGCCGAGATCCTCCGCCAGGCCATCGTGGCCTACGAGCCGCGGCTGATCGATCCGCGCGTCGTCGTCGAGCAGGTGCCGGGGGAGGAGCTCGCCCTCATGGCTCGCATCGAGGCCAGGATGATCACCGACACCGTCCCCGAGCCGGTCCTGTTCCTCAGCGTGCTCCAGCTCAAGGAAGGGGAGGTCAGCGTTCATGAGGAGTAGCGCATCATGACCGCTCCCGCCTCCGACGACTTCCTCCGCTACTACCTCGAGGAGCTGACCTACCTGCGCAGCATGGGGGAGCGTTTCGCCCGCACCTATCCGAAGGTCGCCGGGCGGCTGGAGCTGCAGCGCGACGAGTGCCCCGACCCGCACGTAGAGCGGCTCGTCGAGTCGTTCGCCTTCCTCACCGCGCGCATCCAGAGCGACCTCGACTCCGACTTCCCGGAGATCGCGGCCGAGCTCCTCGGCGTGCTCTATCCGCACTACCTCAACCCCGTGCCGTCCATGGCCGTGGCCCGCTTCGACTTCGATCCGCATCGGGGCAAGCTCACCACCGGCAAGGTCATCCCCCGCCACACGCCGCTCTTCTCCGTCGGCGATCAGGGACAGATCTGCCGCTTCCGCACCGGATACTCCGTCACCCTCTGGCCCATAGAAGTGACGGAGGCGGCGCTGGAGCCGGCCGAGCCGTACGACCTGCGCGGCAGCGCGGCGAGCGGCGCGGCGCACGTCCTCCGCGTCCGGCTCGAGTCGCGCGCCGATCCGTTCGATGTCATGGGCGTCGATTCCCTCCGCTTCTTTCTCAGCGGCGAGGCGATCCTGGTCAGCCGCCTCTTCGAGCTGCTGCACGAGAACGTGCGCGACGTGGCCTTGCTGCCGGTCGGCGAGACGTCGCCGAAGTTCCTCGGCGACCGCGCCGTCGGCATGGTCGGCTTCGACGAGGAGGAAGCCGTCGTCCCGTATCCGCGGCAGTCGCATCCGGCCTACCGCCTGCTGCAGGAGTACTTCGCCTTCCCCGAGAAGTTCCACTTCATCGACGTCCGCGGCCTGCTCGGCCGGGCGTCGGGGCAGGCCGTCGACCTCCTCTTCCTCCTCGACCGCGTGCCGCGGCGCATGCTCCTCACGCCGCAGACGTTCGCCCTCGGCTGCACGCCGGTGGTGAACCTCTTCCGCAAGACGTCCGAGCCGATCCGCGTCGATCACCGCCAGATCGAGTACCGCCTCGTGGCCGACATGCGCAAGGAGCGGACGACCGAGATCCACTCCGTGGCCAGCGTCTCCGGCACGTCCGATCCGGTCGATCCGACCCGCGACTACGCCCCGTTCTACTCCTTCAGCCACGCCATGGAGCTGCGCCAGCAGAAGGCCTTCTGGCACGCGCGGCGCGTCCCGACCTTGCGCGAGGACATGACCGGGACGGAGCTGATGCTCTCCTTCCGCGACCTGGAGTTCCGCCCCACGCGCCCGCCCGACGAAGTCGTCTTCGCCCAGCTCCTCTGCACCAACCGCGCGCTCGCCGAGCAGCTCCCGGCCGAGGCCGTGCTGCAGACCGACGAGCCGCTGCCCGTCGCGCGCATCGTGGCCCTCAAGAAGCCGACCCACGCGCTCACCCCGCCCCTCGGCGGGCAGGATCTCTGGCGCCTGGTCTCGCATCTCTCGCTGAACTACCTCTCCATCACCAGCGGCGCGGATGGACTCAAGGCCTTGCGCGAGATCCTCGGCCTCTATTGCTTCAGCGACGCGCCGTCGCAGCGGCAGCAGATCAGCGGGCTCAATGCGATGTCCTACCGCCCCATCGTCCGGCGCATCGGCAACGACGGCTGGAAAGGCTTCTGCCGCGGGACCGAAGTGGCGGTCGAATTCGACGACGCGAAGTACGTCGGCAGCAGCGCCTTCCTCCTCGGCGCCGTGCTGCATCGCTTCTTCGGCCTCTACGCCTCGACCAATTCGTTCACGCAACTCGTCGTCCGCCGCACCGGACGGGAAGGGGAGTGGAAATGGCCACCTATGGCTGGCGGCAAGATCGTGCTGTAGCCGACGGCCTGTTCGAGGAGGGCCACCGCTTCTCGTTCCTGCAGGCCGTGCGTCTGCTGGAGGAGCTCTTCCCTGACCTCACGCCGCCCGCCGAGGGGGTCGATCCGCGGCGAGAACTGGTCCGCTTCCGCCACCGCGTGCGGCTCGACTATCCGCCCACCGACGTGGAGGAGATCAAGGCTCCGGCGGACGGCGAGCCGGTGGAGATGATGGTCAACGTCCTCGGCCTGGCCGGCGTCCTCGGGCCGCTGCCGCCCGCCATCACGGAGCTGATCATGGAGCGCAGCTTCCGCAAGGACTTTGCGCTCCGCGACTTCCTCGACATCTTCAACCACCGCCTCGTCTCGCTCCTCTACCGCACGCGCAAGCTGCACCGCGTCGCGCTCGACAACGCCGCGCCCGGACGAGACCGCGCCGCGTCCTACCTCTACTCGGTCGCGGGGCTCGGCACGGCGAGCTTGCGCGGGCGGATGCAGGTCAAAGACCGCGCGCTCCTCTTCTACGCGGGGCTCCTGGGCCAGCAGCCGCGCTCGATGGCGGGGCTCGAAGCGCTCCTCTCGCACTACTTCGGCGTGCGCGCCGTGGGCGTCCCGTTCAAGGGGCGCTGGCACGCGCTCGAAGAGGGCCAGCAGACGCGCATAGGCGAGCGCGGGCAGAACATGAGGCTCGGCGTGGACGCCGTCGTGGGCACGCGCGTTTGGGACGAGGAGGGCGCGTTCGAGATAGAGCTCGGGCCGCTCACGCTCGAACAGTTCGAGGACTTCCTGCCGACGGGCTGGGCCTTCCGCCCCCTCTGCGACCTCGTCCGCTTCTACGTCGGCGACGAGCTGGACTTCTCCTTCCGCCTGAAGCTCGACGCGTCGCAGATTCCGGCGGCGTGGCTGCCGCAGCGGCGCGACCCCGAAGACCCCGCTCGACACAGGTGGGGGCCGGGCGGCGCGCGCGTC
>DATEOX010000703.1:0-11178 GCA_035273585.1 Thermoanaerobaculia bacterium | reverse complement strand
GTAGCTGCGGTACCCGAAGCCGAAGCCGATCGAGAACCGGGGGCCGTACCAGAACGGGTCGTAGTACGAATACGGCGAGTAGTAGCGCGGCACGTAGTACGGCGAGACGTAGGTCGGGCGGACGTAGCGGCGCTCGCCGTCGCGCCGGTCATCGCGGTCGTCGTCCGCCTTGTCGGCGTCTTCGTTGCGCGAGTCGGCCTCGTCGACCACCGCCTTGATCACATCCTTCGAGACCTTGGCCTCGGTCAGGGCGATGAGGTCGTCGGCGCTCACGTCGAAGCGGCCGTCGTACTTTTCGACGAATTCGATGATGGTGTCGTCCTCGACGCCAGCCTTGGCCATCCGGATCACGTCCTCGACGATGTTCGTGCTGGTGGTTTTCTGGACGGCGAAGAGCGGGGCGGCGGCGAGCAGGAGGAGAAAGAGGAAAACGGGTCGGCGCATGAGATCTCCCTTCGGAACGCACCATTATCTCTCTATCCTTGGTCGCCGTGCGCCTCCTCCTCACCCTCCAGTACCTCGGCACCCGCTACGCCGGCTGGCAGTGGCAGGCCAACGCCCTGAGCATTCAGCAAGTCGTGGGCGAAGCCCTACAGCAGATGTATGGCGCGCCGGTGAAACTGGAAGGGGCCGGGCGCACCGACTCCGGCGTCCATGCCCTGGCCCAGCGCGCCCATGCCGACGTCCCGTTCGCCATCCCCGCGCGCGGGTTCCTGCTCGGGATCAACAACCTCCTGCCGCACGACATCCGGGTCACCGCGGCCGAGGAGGTTGGGGATGACTTCCATGTGCGGTTCCAGGCGAAGTCGAAGACGTACGCCTACCGCATCTGGAACGCGGCGGTGGACGACGTGTTCGGATTCGAGACGCAGGCCCACGTCGCCCAGCCTTTGGACGCCGAGGCGATGCAGGCCGCGGCGCAGTTGCTGGTCGGGGAGCATGATTTTCGGGCGTTCACCGTGGCCGATCCGGAGGTGGCCTCGACCGTGCGCACCATCGAGTCGATCGAGGTCGCGCGGGAGGGGCCGCGGATCACGATCACGGTCGCCGCGGACGGCTTCCTGCGCTACATGGTGCGGCGCATCGCCGGGTCGCTGATCGAGGTCGGGCGAGGGCGGATGGAGCCCGCCGCGCTCTTCGAAGAGGCGCGCTGGACGGCGCCGGCCAAGGGGCTGGTATTGGTCGGGATTCGGTATAACATCACCCGCTCATGATCGATCTCTCCAAGCTCGCCGAACCGGGCTCGATCGAGGAATCGCTCGTCGAGAAGATCGACTTGAGGCGCCTGCCGCGGCACATCGCCGTGATCATGGACGGCAACGGCCGGTGGGCCAAGCAGCGCAGCCTTCCGCGCGTCGAAGGCCACCGCGCCGGCATCGCCGCCGTGCGGGAGATCGTCGAGACCGCCGCCCGCCTCGAGCTGGGCGTCATCACGCTCTACGCGTTCTCCGTCGAGAACTGGAAGCGTCCCCGCTACGAGGTGGCCACCCTGATGATGCTCCTCAAGGAGTACCTCCGGAAGGAGCTGGCCACACTGATGGACAACAACATCCGCTTCGCCCCCATCGGCCGGATCGACGGCCTGGATGAGAGCGTGCAGCGGGAGCTCCGGTACGCGCAGGAGAAGACGGCGGCGAACACCGGCCTGCTCTTCCAGATCGCCCTCAACTACGGCGGGCGGGCGGAGATCGTCGACACCGTGAACCGCATCATGGTCCTGCTCCGGGAGCGGGAGATGAGCGACTGCGCCATCGACGAGGAGTTCTTCGCCGCCCATCTCTACACGGCGAACATCGACGATCCCGACCTCCTCGTCCGCACCAGCGGCGAGTTGCGCGTCTCCAACTTCCTCCTCTGGCAGATTGCGTACGCCGAGATCCATGTGACCAAGGTGCTCTGGCCGGACTTCCGGCGCCGGCACCTGTTCGAGGCCATCATCGACTTCCAGGCGCGCGACCGGCGCTACGGCGGCGTCGACGAGCCCGACTCGCGGATGTGGGTCGAGGCCGACTCGCACGGACGGCGGCAACCCTGAAGTACGCCCGCGAGCTGACCGCCCTCATCTTCGCGCCGGTCGCCATCTGGATCATCGGCTGGTCGCCGACCGTCGTCTTCGACGCCGTGGTGGCGGTCATCTCCGGCCTGGCCCTCTACGAGTTCCTCATCCTCGGCAAGCGGAAGGGTTACGCCGTCCCGATCGCCCTCTGCATCCTGCTCGTGCTGTTCATGCTCGCGGCGTTCGTTTTCGAGCCGGTCTCGGTGGAGATGGGCGTCTTCGCCACGCTGCTCATCATCCCCGCCTCGTACGTCTTCAGCCGCAAGCCGATCGACGAGGCCCTGCCCTCGAGCGGCATCGCCGTCCTGGCCACGCTGTACGTCGGGATGCTCGGCGGCTCGCTCATCCGCCTGCGAAACGACTACCACGCGCTCGGGCCGAAGCTCGTCTTTTTCCTGTTGCTCGTCGTGTGGCTGGGCGACGCCGGCGCGTATTACGTCGGCAAGCGATTCGGGAAGACGAAGCTCTCCCCGCGGGTGAGCCCGAAGAAGACCGTGGAGGGGCTGATCGGCGGCGTGACGACGTCCGTCATCACCGCGGTCGTGATCCACTTCACGTTCCTCCCCCAGATGCCGCTGCTGCACGCGATCGTCTGCGGCGCGATCCTCTCCGTGGCCGGCGTGATCGGCGACCTGGCCGAGTCGATGTGGAAGCGCTCCGCGGACGTGAAGGACTCCGGCGCGCTGCTACCCGGTCACGGCGGCTTCCTCGACCGCTTCGACTCGATCTTCTTCACGGCGCCGATTCTCTACACCTACTGGCACATCCTCGTGGCCGGCTTCTCCACGCTGAACATCATGCAGGGCTGATGCGCACCGTCTCCATCCTCGGCTCCACCGGCTCCGTCGGCCGCAGCACGCTGGACGTCGTCGACGCCTTCTCCGACTCGCTGCGCGTGGTCGGCCTGGCCGCCGGCGGCAACCTCGAACTGCTCGCCTCGCAGATCGAACGCTACCGGCCGGAGCTCGTCTCGGTGCGCAATCCGGCTGATGTCGAACCGTTGCGCTCCCGCCTCGGCGGCCAGAAGGTCGAGATCCTCTGCGGCGCGGAGGGCGCCTCGGCAGTCGCCTCGATGCCCTCGGCCGATGCGGTCATCGCGGCCATCGTCGGCGCGGCGGGCATTCCCCCCGTGTACGCGGCGCTCACGGCCGGCAAGCGCGTCGGCATCGCGAACAAGGAAGTGCTCGTCGCCGCGGGCGACGTCATGACCCGCGCCGCCCGCGAGCACGGCGGCGAGATCCTACCCGTCGACTCCGAGCACAACGCCGTCCACCAGGCGCTCCGCTGCGGCGCGCACGCCGAAGTGCAGCGCATCATCCTCACCGCCTCGGGCGGCCCGTTTCTGACGCGCGACCTCGGCACCTTCGACGAGGTCACGGTCGACGCCGCGCTGGCCCATCCGACCTGGAAGATGGGGAACAAGATCTCCATCGACTCGGCCACGATGATGAACAAGGGGCTGGAGGTCATCGAGGCCCATCACCTCTTCTCCATGCCCGCCGAGCGGATCGACATCCTCATCCACCCCCAGTCGATCGTCCACTCCATGGTCGAGTATGTCGACGGCTCGATCGTGGCCCAGCTCTCCACCACCGACATGAAGTTTCCCATTCAGTACGCGCTGCTCTACCCCGAGCGGGTGGTCGCGCCGTTCGCCCGCCTCGACCTGGCCAAGATCCGGACGCTCGATTTCCTGACCGTCGACCCGCACCGCTTTCCGGCCGTGGAGCTGGCCTACGAGGCCTGCCGCACCGGCGGCTCGATGCCCGCCGTGCTCAACGCGGCGAACGAGGTGGCGGTGGAGCGTTTCCTGGCCGGCGAACTTCCGTTCACCGGGATCGTAGAAGTAGTCGGGCGCGTGCTGGAGCGGCACGCCGGCGCGGTGGCGCCGATCGGGTCGGTCGACGACGCGCTCCGCTACGACGCCTGGGCGCGCAATGAAGCCCGCGGAATCGATGTTGCAGCCGGCGTTAGGCCTCAGCCATGATCGAGCTCATCGGACTTCTCCTCGCACTCGGACCTCTCATCTTCTTCCACGAGTCCGGCCACTTCATGATGGCCAAGCTGTTCCGCGTCCGGGTCCTCGTTTTCTCCCTCGGCTTCGGCAAGCGCCTCTTCGGCTTCCGCCGCGGCGGCACCGACTACCGCGTCTCCCTCATCCCCCTCGGCGGCTACGTACGCATGGCCGGCGACACCCCGGACGACAACCAGCCCTCGAATCCGGACGAGTTCCTCTCCAAGCCGAAGTGGCAGCGCTTCCTCATCCTGGTGGCCGGCCCGGCCATGAACCTCCTGCTGGCGGTGGCCATCATCGCCGGCATCAACATGCACGGCACCCAGTCGTGGATCGTCGAGCCGGTGCTGGGCGAGGTGGTCAAGGACAAGCCCGCCGCCCGCGCCGGCCTGCAGGTCGGCGACCGCATCACGAGGATCAACAACGAGCCGATCGCCGGCTTCGATGATCTCAAGCTGGCCATCGTCACGAACGCCAACACGCCGTTGCGCGTGGAGTACATCCGCAACGGCGCGACGCGCACGACGATCATGACCCCGGAGCGCGAGCAGGGAGAGTTCGGCCCCGTCGGCAAGGCCGGCATCCTCCCCTTCCTCCCCACGCTGATCGCCTCCGTGGTGCCGGGCTCGCCGGCCGCGCAGGCGGGCGTGCAGGGCGGCGACCGAATCATCGCCGTGGCCGGCAAGCCGATCACACAACTGCCGGAGTTCGGCGCGGCGCTGGACAAGGCGAAGCTCGGGCCGCTGCCGATCGTCGTACAGCGCGGCAATCGGCAGGTGGCGATCACGCTGCCGGCGGTGAAGATGGAGTCGGACCAGTCGTACCGCGGCATGCTCCCGCCGATCGAGACGCGCAAGCTGCCGCTCGGTCCGGCCATCCGCCAGAGCGTGCAGGACAACATCAAGTCGCTGAAGTTCACCGCGATGGCCATCCGCCGCCTCTTCCGCTCCGAGGGATCGGTCAAGGAGCTGAGCGGTCCGATCAACATCGCCCGCATCGCCGGCGCGACGATGAAGCAGAGCCCCATTGCCTTCCTCGCCCTCGTGGCCATGATCTCCCTCCAGCTCGGCGTGATGAACCTCCTGCCGATCCCCGTCCTCGACGGCGGCCACATCCTGATCCTGCTCATCGAAGGCGCCGCCCGCCGCGACCTCTCCATCGCCGTGAAGGAACGCATCCAGCAGCTCGGCTTCGCCGCGCTCGCCGCGCTGATGATCGTGGTGCTCTACAACGACGTGATCTCGAACGTGCTGCGATTGAAGAAGGGTTAGGCCGAGCGCAGCGCGGATACGCGCGCGATGTGATCGAAGTCGATGTCGGCATGGAGCAGCGGCACATCGTTGCGGATGGCGCAGGCCGCGATCAGGCAGTCGTGCGCGGAGCGGATGGTGTAGCCGGCGGCGCGGCAGGTGCGGTAGAGCTGGGCCGCCTGCTCGAACAGATCGAGGGACATTGGCGAGTCGAGCATGCGAACGCTCAGCAGCATGAGGCGGACTCCTTCATACCGCCGATCGTCTCGAACGCCTTGCAGAATCTCTTGGACCACCGCCGGACAGGTCGCCACCTTGTCCCTGGCGAGTAGCCGATCGAGTTGCGGCACCGGTTCGCGGTCGCGTTTCAGCCAAACGCTGGTATCAACGAGCACCACGACGGCTTGCCTTCTTTCGCGGGGCGCGGTGCTCCTTCGCCGCAACGCGCTTCCGTCGCCGGGCTTCGATGGCGGCGTACGAATTCGGCCGGATTTCCTCGAGATAGCCCGGCCAGAACAGATCACCGCCCGCGTACATCTTTTCGAACGACTCCTTGAGCTTTGCCTTCCGCACCAGCTCCGCCAGCGCCTTGTTCACCGTGGCGGAGTACGTCCGCTCCCCTGTCACCCGCCGCGCCTGTTCGAGCAGTTCCTCATCCAACACAACATTTGTGCGTTTCATACACACGAAGTGTATCAGCCTCTCCGCAGCACGGTCTTTCGCAGCAGGTCCAGCGCGGTCTGCGTGGAGAACCACTTCACGATCTGCCGCGGGCCTTGCCAGAAGAGCTTGCGGTGCTCGACGTGCTCCGGGTCGGCGACGGCGATGTGCACCGTCCCGACGGGCTTCGTCGGGGTGCCGCCCGTCGGGCCGGCGATGCCGGTGATGCCGACGCCATACGTGGTGCCGAAGCGCTCCCGCGCACCGCGGGCCATTGCCACCGCGACCTCTTCCGACACCTCACCGTGCTCGCGGATCAGCTCCGGCGGGACGTCGACCAGCATCGTCTTCGAGGCGGCCGTGTAGCAGACGCCGCCGCCCATGTAGTACGCGGAGCTGCCGGAGATGTCGGTGATGCGCGAGGAGAGCAGGCCGCCGGTGCACGACTCGGCGGTGGACAGCGTCTCGTTGCGCGCGGCGAGCAGGCGGCCGACGACGGCTTCCAGCGTGTCCTCGTCGAAGCCGAACACGCGGTCGCCGAGGAGGTCGAGGAGCTCGCGCTCGCGGGCGGTGAGGAGCTGGCGGGCCGACTCTTCTTCGCCGTCGGCCACGAGGTGGATCTCGATGGCGGAGGGCGAGGCGAGGATGGTCACCGGCGGCTCCGTGGCGTGCGCCTCGTAGTACGGCTTCAGCTTCTCCTCGACGCCCGACTCGGTGATGCCCGCCACCTTGAGCACCCGCCGCCAGCGCGACAGGCCGCCGCTGGTCCGATCCAGCCACGGCCGAAAATAGGTGGCCAGCATCCACTCCAGCTCGTGCGGCACACCGGGGAAGACCCACACGTCCTTGCCGCGCGCGTGGATGTGAAAGCCGGGCGCGGTGCCGCGCTCGTTCGTCAGCGTCTCCTGGCCGCGGAACACCTGCGCCTGGCGCTTGTTGACCTCCGGCATCTTCCAGCCGCGCTGCGCGAAACGGGCCTCGATGCGGTCGACGATGCTCTGGTCGAGCTCGAGCTTCAGCCCGAGGGCCAACGCCAGCGCTTCGCGGGTCATGTCGTCCTCGGTCGGTCCGAGGCCGCCGGTGATGATCAGCGCGTCGGCCTGGTTGAGGGCGAAGTCGATCTCGTTGGACAGGTCCTCGAGGCGGTCGCCGACGACCGCCTTCCGGACGACGGCCGCGCCGTAGTCCTCCAGCGAGGTGGTGATCTTGAGCGAGTTGGTGTCGACGCGTGTGGGCCCGAGCATCTCCGAGCCGACGGCGATGATGGCGCTGTTCATGCGGCGGATGTTAGACCACCGCGCTCTCCAGCTCCTCCTTCTCCCTGGCCAGCGCTTCCCACTTGCCGTACAGCAGGTCGATCATCGCCTTGATGTCCGCGTTCTGCTGCTGGATCTTCTTCGTCCGGTCGCCGTCGCGGTAGACCTCCTCGGAGCAGAGCAGCAGGTCGTTGCGCTCCCGCTCGCGCTCCGCCGAGGCGATCCGCTCCTCGAGCGCGGCCACCTCCTCGTCGATCTTGCGGATGCGCTTCTCACGCTTCTTCTGCTCCGCCTTCTGATCGGCGGACATCACGGGCTTCGGCACGGAGGCGGCGGGCTTGGGCAGCTCCGGCTGCGCGTGGCGCACCGCCGGCTTCGCCTGATGCACGACCGGCGCGGCCGCTCCCGCCTTGAACCGCTCCACGAGGTCCGTGTAGTTGCCGGCGTAGACATCCGCCGCGCCCTCCTCGACGAGGATGACGTTCTCCGCCACGCGATCGATGAAGTAGCGGTCGTGCGAGACGACGATCAGCGCGCCGGTGAAGCGCTCCAGCGCCTCTTCGAGCGCCTCGCGCGTGTAGACGTCGAGGTGGTTCGTCGGCTCGTCGAGGAGCATCACGTTGCCGCCGACGTACATGATCTTGGCCAGCGCGAGGCGCCCCTTCTCCCCGCCCGAGAGGTCGCGCGTCTTCTTGAATACGTCGTCGTCGAAGAAGGAGAACTGCGCGAGGTAGCTCCGCACCTCCTCCTCGGTCTGGTTGTGATCGAGGTTCCAGACCTCGTCGATGACCGTCCCCTTCGGGTTCAGATCGCCGAGGGTCTGGTCGTAGTAGCCGACCTGCACGTTGTGGCCGTACGTCACGCTCCCGCTGATGACCGGCAGCCGGCCGGCGAACGTCTTGAGCAGGGTCGACTTGCCGGAGCCGTTCGGGCCCATGATGGCGTAGCGCTCGCCGCGCCGAACGGAGAGGCTGAAGTTTTCGACCACGACGCGGTCCGGATAGCCGGCCGCGAGACGGTCGGCCGTCAGGGCCACGGCGCCGGAGCGCGGACCCGCATCGAGCTTGAAGCTGGCGAACGTCTCGTCGCTCTCCGGCCGCTCCACCTCATCCAGCTTGTCCAGCATCTTGCGCCGCGACTTCGCCTGCTTCGTCTTCTGCCCGGCGATGTTGCGGCGGATGAAGTCCTGCGTCTTCTCGATGTACTCCTGCTGCCGCTCGAAGTCGGCGGCCATCTTCTCCATCCGCTCGCCGCGAAGCTGCAGGAAGCGCTCGTAGTTGCCGTTGTACTCGAGCAGCCGCCCGTGGGCGAGCTCGATGATCTTCGTCACGGTGCGGTTGAGGAACGTCCGGTCGTGCGAGATCAGGAGGTAGCTGCCCGTGAACGACTGCAGGAACTCCTCGAGGAACTCGATGCCCCGCAGGTCGAGATGGTTCGTCGGCTCGTCGAGCAGGAGCAGATCGACCTTCGTCAGGAGGACGCGGGCGAGCATGGCCCGGTTCTGCTGGCCGCCGCTGAACTCGGCGATCGGCCGCTCCCAGTCGCGCTTCTCAGCGAAGCCGACGCCGGTCAGCACCCGCTCGACCTCGGCGTGCCGCGTGTAGCCGTCGGCGTGCTCGAAGTCGTGCTGCAGCTCGGCGTATTTTTCGAGGAGCCGCTCGTGGTCGGAGCGCGTCGTGTCCGCCAGGTCGTGCTCGATGGCGCGCATCTTCCGCTCGATGCCCAGCACCTCGCCGAACGCGGTCTCGACGTAATCGAAGAGCGACATCCCCGGCTCGGCGTCGAGGTGCTGCCCGACGTGGCCGATGGTCAACCCGGAGGCGCGGACGATCTGCCCTCGATCCGGCTCCTCCTGCTTCAGCAGCAGGCGGAAGAGCGTCGTCTTGCCGGCGCCGTTGCGGCCGACCAGACCGACGTGCTCGCCCGGGTTGTGCTGCCAGGTGGTCCCCTTGAGGATGTCGTGGGGGCCGTACGACTTCTCGATGTTCTCGAAGCGGTAAAGCATGGTTAGCGGATGGGGAACACTTTGCCGGCCTTGCTCATGCCCGGCACATCGAGGGCGCTGTCCGACTCCAGCATCACCGGAAAATCGGCAAGCGCGGCGGCGATCGTGCGGTAGAGCTGCCCGACCCAGAGCGGCATCGACTCCCGCACCGCGGCGCCCGCGACGCGGAGGTCGTTCGGGGCGATGATCACGCGCGCCCGCTGCACGCCGGTGTCGGCCACGAGGGTGAAGAGCTGCTCGATGGCCGCGTCGCCGATGGCCACGCAGCCGATGGAGACGTTCTTGCCGTGGATGAAGATGTCGCCGCCGAGGTTCGTCCGGGCGTCGCGTTTGGCCATCTGCAGGTCGAAGGCGTTCGGATAGCCGACTTTCATCGAGAGGTGATAGCTGCTCGCCGGGTTGAGGTATTCGATGCGATACACGCCCTCCGGCACCTGATAGTCGCCCTGGCGCAGCTTCGGTCCGGCCAGGCCGCTGGCGGCGAAGATGGGGAACGTCTTGATGTACCGCCAAGGCTGGCCATCATTCGCGGCCCAGACCGCGACCCGCCGCTCGCGCTTGAAGACGAGGATGGCCAGCCGGCGCGGCGGATAGCTGACGCCCTTGCGCGCGAACATCGGCTTCCACGCCGCGCGCGCCGCCGGGCCGTAGCGCGCCAGGACGCTCTGCAGCGTTGGCGCCGGCGCGATGTAGCGGGTGTAGACGAGCGCGCCGCCGGCCACGATCGCCGCGACGGCGAGGACGATGAGGGCGACAACGGCCAGTCTGCGCCGGTTCACTCTGCTAACCTACACGGATGCGGCTGGCAGTCAACATCGATCACATCGCCACCATCCGCGAGGCGCGGAAGACCGACGAGCCCGACCCGGTCGCGGCCGCGGTGCTCTGCGAGCTCGCCGGCGCGCAAGGCATCACCGTCCACCTCCGCGGCGACCGGCGGCACATCCAGGACCGCGACGTGGAGGTCCTCCGCCGCACGGTGGCCACGCACCTCAACGTGGAGATGGCCGCCACCTCGGAGATGGTGCGCATCGCCCAGACGGTCAAGCCGCACCAGGTGACGCTCGTGCCGGAGCGGAAGGACGAGGTGACGACGGAGGGCGGCCTGGACGTGGTGCTCCACGCGGGCAACATCGAGAAGACGCTTCGCCAGCTCCTCGATGCGCGCATCGACGTCTCGATCTTCGTCGATCCCGACCTGGAGCAGATCCGCCACTGCCACAAGCTGCACGCGCCGAAGATCGAGATCAACACCGGCAAGTACGCCGACGCCTTCCTCCGCACGACCGGCAACCCGGCCGCGGAGCTGGACAAGATCGCCACCGCCGCGCGCGCGGCGAAGAAGCTCGGGCTGACGGTGCTCGCCGGCCACGGCCTCACCTATCGCAACATCGACGGCATCGCCTCGGTGCCGGAGATCGAGGAGCTGAACATCGGGCACTCGATCATCGCCCGCGCCTCGCTCGTCGGGCTCGAGGCGGCGGTGCGGGAGATGATCGCGCTGATCCGCAACCCAAGAAGGTAGTGTCATCCTGAGCGCAGCGAAGGATCTCCCGGCAAGCACGAGGAGATCCTTCGCCGTCTTCGCGGCTCAGGATGACAGGGCGCGAAGCCTTTGCCGGATGGCCGCGGCGCGCGCGCGGTCGCGCACGGGCGAGAAGCGCTCCGCCTCATACAGCGCGATGAGCGGCTCGAGCTCGCGCGCGACCTCCGGCTGCGTGGCGCGCAACTGCCGCAGCGCATCCTCCATCGTCATCGCTGCTCCCACTTCGATGCCGCGCGTCCGGAGATGCGCGGCGAGCAGGTCGAAGAGCGACCGGCGGCGGCGCAGCATCGCCACCACGGCGAGCGCCAGGCCGGCGATCAGGGCGATGGCGAGGGCGAACGACGGCGATGCGGCGACCCGGACGCCGGAGCCGAGCGCGCCGCTCGCACCC
>DATEOX010000702.1:0-5102 GCA_035273585.1 Thermoanaerobaculia bacterium | reverse complement strand
CTCGTCGTCGACGGCGTGCCGTGGGGCGGTGCTTTCAATCCGATGACCACCGCCGTCGATCTGCATGATGTGGAGCGCATCGAGATCGTGCGCGGCTCGGCGCCCGTCGTCTACGGCGCGACGGCATTCTCCGGCGTCATCCAGGTCATCCACCGCGACTCCGGCGAGCGGCGGGCGACCATCAGCGCCGGCACCTTCGGCAGCGCCTCGGCCTCCGTCAGCCTCGGCGCGCTGACGGCAGACATCGAGCGGGAGCGCTTCCGCGACGACCGGGCTGCGGCCGACCGGGGGCACGTCGTGTACCGGGTCACGCGCGGCCGCTGGCGCTTCGACGCCGACGCGCTGAGACTGCAGCAGGATCCCAACTCGCCGCATCTCCGCGAGGGCCGCGTGCTCAGCCCGCGCGTCGCCCTCGACTCCAACCAGAACCCCGCCGGCGCGCATCTCGACACCACGCGCCTCCATCTCGGCGGCACGTACGACGCCGGGCCGTGGGTCACCACCCTCGCGCTCTCGCACACCACCGACGACATCCTGCGCGGCTTCCTCGCCGATCCGGTCACCGGCGAGTCGAACGGCTTCGCCCAGGACCGCCGCGTGACCGACCTCTACTTCGACACGCACCTCGTCCGGCCGCTCGGAGCCAACGCGCGGATCATCGCCGGCATCGATCACCTCGGCGGCTGGGCGAACGCGGACACGGAGGCCTTCGAATACGACGCCGGCCTGCCGGTCGGCGCCGACGAGCCGCGCGAGGAGAGCGAGCTGCGCGACCGCCGCCAGTTCTCCGCCGTCTACGTGCAGGGCGAATTCACGCCGAGCGCCGACTGGCGCTTCGACGCCGGCGCGCGCCTCAATCACGCCCGCGAGACGCGCAACGACGACTCGCTCACCACCACCCGCGGCAGCGGCTTCCTCGGCGCCAGCCGCCGCCTGATGAGCGACGTCTGGGCCTTCGCCGACTACCGCAACACCTTCAAGCCGGCGGCCATCGACTTCGGCCCCGAGGAAGAGGAGGAAGAGATCCTCGAGCCGGAGACCTCGCAGAGCTACGAGGCCGGGATCAAAGGCCGGACGGAGCGCCTCTTCTGGCAGGGCAGCGGCTTCTTGATGAACATGGAGAACCTCGTCGTCGCCCAGTCGATCAACGGCCTGCCGGTGTTGCGCAACGCCGGCAAGCTGCGCTTCAAAGGCATCGAGCTGGAGACTTCGTATCGCGTGATCGACGCGTTGCGCGCCACGGCCTCGTACGCCCGCCACGACGCCCGCTTCGGCGACTACGTGCAGGACTTCGACGGCGTCCCGACGCAGCTCCGCGGCAAGCGCTTCGAGATGTCCCCCCGCGACCTCGCCTCGGCCGGCCTCCTCTTCGGCGCCGCCAACGGCTGGCGTGCGAACGTCGTGGCGAGCTACACCGGCCAGCGCTGGCTGAACAAGCGCAACACCGCCCCCGCCGGCGGCTTCACCACCGTCAACGCCGGCCTCGGCTACGCGGCGGCGTGGGGCGAGCTGCGCGTGGACGGCCGCAACCTGACGAACAGGCGCGACCCCGTCGCGGAGAGCGAGCTCGGCGATGCGCAGTATTACCGGATGCCGGCAAGGAACGTACGGGTGGTGTACAGCAGACGCTTTTGAAAATAGACTCGCCCCGTCATGCCGCACAACACCTTCGACACCCTCGATACCTTCCGATACGGACAGTTCTACTCCCTCCCGAAGCTCGAAAAAGCGGGCGTCGGCGCGGTCTCGAAGCTGCCGGTCAGCATCCGCATCGTTCTCGAGTCCGTGCTGCGCAACGTCGATGGACGGAAGATCACCGAGAACGATGTCCGCACGCTGGCGAGTTGGCAGCCGAATGCCGAGCGGCAGGACGAGATCCCGTTCATGGTCGCCCGCGTCCTGCTCCAGGACTTCACCGGCGTGCCGCTCCTGGTCGACCTGGCCGCGATGCGCTCCGCCGCGTCGCGTTTCGGCAAGGAGCCGCGCATCATCGAGCCGCTCGTCCCCGTCGATCTGGTCATCGACCACTCCGTGCAGGTCGACTACTTCGCCACCGAAGACGCGCTGCAGAAGAACATGGAGATCGAGTTCAAGCGCAACAAGCAGCGCTACGAGTTCCTCAAGTGGGGGATGCAGGCCTACCACGGCTTCCGCGTCGTGCCGCCGGGCATCGGCATCGTCCACCAGGTCAACCTCGAGTACCTCGCCCGCGGCGTTCTGGAGAAAGACGGCGTCTGGTACCCCGATACCCTGGTAGGCACCGACTCGCACACCACGATGATCAACGGCCTGGGCATCGTGGCCTGGGGCGTGGGCGGCATCGAGGCCGAGGCCGGGATGCTCGGTCAGCCGGTGTACTTTCTGACGCCGGACGTGATCGGCGTCCATCTCGCCGGCGCGCTGAAGGAAGGGGTCACGGCCACCGACCTCGTGCTCACCATCACCGAGCTGCTGCGCAAGGCGAAGGTCGTCGGCAAGTTCGTGGAGTTCTTCGGCGAGGGGGCCGCGTCGCTCTCGCTCGCCGACCGGGCCACCATCGCCAACATGTCGCCGGAGTACGGCGCCACGATGGGCTACTTCCCGGTCGATGAGGAGACGTGCAGGTACATGCTCCAGACCGGGCGCACCGAGGAGCAGGTGGATGTGGTGCGCCAGTACTACAAGGCCCAGGGGCTGTTCGGGATGCCGAAGAAGGAAGACGGCATCGGCTACACGAAGGTGCTGGAGCTCGACCTGGCCACGGTGCGGGCCAGCGTGGCGGGGCCGAAGCGGCCGCAGGATCGCATCGAGCTGGAGGCGTTGAAGAACCAGTTCACGAACATGCTCCAGGCCGACCCGCCGAACGGCTACGGCAAGCCGGCCACGGAGATCGAGCGCAAGCTGCGCACGGTCGTCGGCGTGACCGAGGACGCGAGCGGCGTCGTGGCCGGCGGTGGCGAGCAGGCCGAGGAGACGGTGCCCCATCCGAAGGAGACCAAGAACACGAACGTCACGACCGAGGAAGAGATGATGAGCAACCGCCCGACGCCGGACCGCGTCGAGGTGGCGGACATGGTGCCCGAGTTCCCCCGCGCCGTGGCCGAGCTCCATCACGGCGACGTCCTCATCGCCGCCATCACCTCCTGCACCAATACCTCGAACCCGTCGGTGATGCTCGCCGCCGGCCTCCTGGCCAAGAAGGCGGTCGAGCGCGGCCTGCGCGTGTCGTCCGTCGTGAAGACCTCGCTCGGCCCCGGCTCACGCGTCGTGACCGAGTACTACCGCAAGTCCGGCCTCGACAAGTACCTCAATCAACTCGGCTTCTATCTCGTCGGCTACGGCTGCACGACCTGCATCGGCAACTCCGGCCCGCTCGATCCGGCCATCGAGGACGCCATCAACAAGCACGACCTGATCGGCGTATCGGTGCTCTCCGGCAACCGTAACTTCGAGGCGCGCGTCCATCAGTCGATCCGGGCGAACTTTCTGATGTCGCCGCCGCTCGTCGTCGCCTTCGCCCTCGCCGGCCGCATCGACATCGACCTCACGAACGAGCCCCTCGGGCGCAGCCGCAGCGGCAACGAGGTTTACCTGCGCGACGTCTGGCCGTCGATGGACGAGATCCGCGAGGTGATGGCGCAGTCGATCGACCCGGAGGACTTCCGCCGCCTCTACTCGAACTTCTCCGAGCAGAACCCGCTCTGGAACGACATCCCCTCCACCGCCGGCCAGCTCTACTCGTGGGACATGAAGTCGACCTACATCCAGGAGCCGCCCTTCTTCAGCGACTTCACGATGTCCCCCGGCAAGGCGACGGACATCCGCGGCGCGCGGGCCATGGCCATCTTCGGCGACTCGGTGACGACGGACCACATCAGCCCCGCGGGGGCGATCAAGGTGAAGTCGCCCGCCGGGCGGTACCTGCTGGAGAACGGCGTCCAGCCGGAGGACTTCAACAGCTACGGCTCCCGCCGCGGCAACGACCGGGTCATGACCCGTGGCACGTTCGCCAACGTGCGCATCAAGAACCTGATGGTGCCGGGCGTGGAGGGGGGCGTGACCGCGCACCAGCCGGACGGCGAGCGGATGGACATCTTCGACGCCGCCATGCGCTACCAGCAGGAAGGGACACCGCTGGTGGTCTTCGCCGGCCAGGAGTACGGCACCGGCTCCTCCCGCGACTGGGCCGCGAAGGGGACGAAGCTCCTCGGCGTGCGCGCCGTCGCGGCGCAGAGCTTCGAGCGCATCCACCGCTCCAATCTGGTCGGGATGGGCGTCCTGCCGCTGCAGTTCGAGGAGGGGATGAACGCCCAGTCGCTCGGCCTCGACGGCACCGAGACGTTCGACATCACCGGCATCGAGGGGGTGCTCCGCCCGCGGCAGAAGGCGACGCTGGTGATCCGCAAAGGCGACGCGGCGCGCGAGGTGCCGGTGACGGTGCGCATCGACACGCCGATCGAGGTCGACTACTACGAGCACGGCGGGATCCTGCCGTACGTGCTGCGGCAACTGATCACCGCCGAGGAGCCGGTCGCAGTTTGAGAAAAGGCGCGCGGGCGTCCCGCCCGCCAGCGGCCGGTCGTCCCGACCGGCCGTTGGTCCCTTGTCTCATCGGGGCCGTCGCCCTCGCCGCCTACATCACACTCGCCATCGTCAACATCCTGACCACCTCCCCGACGGTGGACGAGCCAACCCACCTCGCCGCCGGCTGGTCGTATTGGAAGACGGGCGACTACCGCCTGAACGCCGAGCATCCGCCGCTGCTCAAGAAGCTGGCGGCCTTGCCTCTGCTGTCCATGCGGGTGGAGGAGTCCCCGCGCCTGCAGAAGCCGTGGGCCGATGCGCTCACCAGCCCCTTCGGCCAGTGGATCTATGCCCACGAGCTCTTCTTCGGCCTGCGCGATGCGTTCCTCGAGGTGCCGACGACGGAGCCGCTCCCCCGCACCGCGTTCCTGAACGACGCGGACAGGATGTTCACGAGAGCGCGTCTCGTGTTGCTGCTCTTCGGCGTGCTGGCGTGCACCGTCGTGTTCGCCTGGGCGCGGGAGGCGTGGGGGTGGTGGGGGGCGGCGCTGGCGACGGTGCTCGTCGCGTTCGATCCGAACTTTCTGGCCCACGCCGGC
>DATEOX010000701.1:0-7100 GCA_035273585.1 Thermoanaerobaculia bacterium | reverse complement strand
CCGGACCGGGGAAGTGAGCGACGACGATCATCGTGTCGCCGGCCAGGTTCGAGGCGAGATCGGGCGGCGGCTCGAGGTACTCGGAGGAGCCGATCGGCGCGTAGACGAAGGGCGCGACGACGCCATTCTCGTCGATGCGCGTCGCCCCGAGGCCCCAGAGCGCCTGGTGCGCGAAATCGTCGGGGCGGATCGGATAGCGCCACGCGGCCACGTACGAGCGGCCGTCCCACGTCACGTTCGAGAGCGGCACGCTCAACCAGCGGAAGATGGGGAACGCCGCGCCGCCGCCGAGGAACGTGCCGAAGACGCCGTCGGCATTGTCGAACGTGACGAGCAGGTCGCGGCCTCCTCGGGCGATGTGGGGATGCGTCCCGTTCGGCGCGACGGCGAAGTCGGCCGGCTCGAGCGGCAGGTTCTGCGCGGAGACGTGCACGGCCCGCACCTCGCTCGTGCTGGCGCAGACCGGCATCGTGCAGAGCTCGATCCGGGTGAGCTGCCAGACGACGACGTAGCGCTCGCCGTCCCAGGCGACGTCGGGCGCGGACTGCTGATGGATGGACCTGTCCGACGGCGGCGGCTCGGGGCCGAGCTGCCGTGCCGCGCCGACGGTGCCGTCCGGCTGGATCGTCGCGCCCCACACCCGCCCCTCCTCGCTCCAGACGGCATAGAACTGCCGGCCGTTCCAGTTCAGGGCGAGGTCGACGGCGCGTGCATTGCGGACGACGATCGGTTGCGGATCGATGATCGCGCCGGTCGTGGTGAAGCGTCGGGCCACGAGGCGGAGCGCGTTCGGCGGCTCCTCGCCCCAGACGGCCAGATAGATGCCGTCGCCGTATGCCGTCGCGGCGTGTCCGACGATGCCGGCCAAGCCGCCGCCGATCTCGGGCCCGATGCGCGCCGCGTCGGGCGTCAAGAGCTGCGCTTCGAGGAAGTGGCCGTACGCGGAGTTGTCGATCCAGGCGGCGAAGAAGTCGTAGCCGTTCGTCGTGACCGACGGGGATGTCTGACGCGTCGGCGTCATGGAGAGGTTCTCCACGCGCGGCGGCTGCCTGAAATCGAACGCCGCGCCGGTGGTCTGTGCCACGGCGTCGGGCGTGCGGCGGGTCTGGGCCGCGGCGTAGAACGTGCGGCCGTTCGCCGCGAGGGAGGGGGAGAACGCGGTCGCCGACGGGTCCTCGCTGTACAGCAGCGTGGGCGGACGGGCGGCGATGCCCTGCGCATCGATGGCGAGGGCATACAGGCGTGACGACGCGTCCTGGGTGTCGTGGCCGGCGGAGTAGGCGAGCGCGTAGCCGTCGGCGCCGCTCGCGACGTCGAGCCCGATGTAGCTCGTGAAGCCGGATTCGAGCGTCCCGACGCGCTCCACGCCGCGGTTGATGCGGACGAGCGCGCCATCGATGTGCGTCGAATTGGCGAAGCCGGCAAAGTAGGCGACGAGCACCTCGTCGCCGCGCACGGCGGAGCGGGCCAGGCGCAGCACCGACGGCGCGACCTCGACCAGGCCCCCCTCCGCCGCGCCGTCGCGCGTGACGCGCTGGAGGTAGATGCTGTTGCCGGTGACGAGCGTGACCAGGAAGCCGTCGCCGAGCGGGTCGACGTCGGTCGCGGTCGTGGTGGTGCCGAAGCGGATGTGCTCGCGGATGGTCCGCCCGTCGACGCCCAGCAGCGTGCCGTCCGTATCGCCCATCAGGAGGATGCGATCCCCATTCGCCGCCGCGATCCCGTACGCCGGCAGCTCGAAGGAGCGGATGACCGCGCCGGCCGCCGAGACGATGGTCATCACCCGCTCGTTGAGCAGCGCGTAGTCGCTCCCGACGGCCAGCAACTGCAGCCGGCCGACCGCCGTGAACGGCAGCAGCGCGAAGGAGGCGCCGACCTGTCGCCCATCCGCATCGAACCGCGCCGCGTACACGTGCTGCCCCGCGTTGAGCGTGTCGTGTCGCCAGACGGCGAGGAATCCGTCGCCGTTCGACGCCACGAGCGGCGCGTAGTTGCCGTACGCGCTTGGGATGCTCACCGGCACCGCGATCTCGTGCCCGGCGGCGAGGAGGGGGAGCGGAAGGAGCAGACAGACCGCAAGCAGGCTTCGCACGGCGTTGATACGGAGCCGCCTGCCCGATCGCCTACAATGACCGCATGAGCGACTGGGCCCTCAGGTTTGTCCGCTGGGGAATGGGCCTCGCCATAGCGGGCCTGATCACCGGATACTTTCCGCTCGGCCACTACCTGATGAAGGACTCCCTCCCGTCCTGTCCCGCCGCGCCGGTCCACGGCCACACCATCCTGCTCAGCTTCGTCGGCATGACCATCTGCGGTCTCGTGTATCGCGCCATGCCGGATTGGCTGGGCAATCACGCCCCTCCGTTGGCCCTGGTGCGCGCCCACTTCTGGCTCGCCGTCATCGGCACGCTCGGCGTCTGCGTCAACGGCACCATCGGCTACGAGTTCCTGACGATGTTCGTCAAGCCGCACTTTTACTACATCGGCCCCGCGGGACAGGCGGTGCGCAATCTCTGGTTCGGCATCGACGGCCTGTTCCTGACCGTGTACGGACTGGGGTGCGCGATCCTGCTCTACATCCTCATGACGAGGACGGCGTATCGCGGCGGCCGGTGAGGGTGGGGCTCGCGCTCCCGCCGTCGCCTAGTGGCACATGCCGTTACAGATACTCTGCCACATCGTTCCGCAGCCCCAACTGTCGGATTTGCAGTTGTCGCCGGCGCAGGTCTGTCCCCACCCGCACCAGTTGTCGCCCATGTTGCATTCGCAATCGGGAGCGTTCCAACAGCCGACGCAATAGTCAGGCTGCGTCTTGAGCGGAGCCTTGCGCGATGTGGCGGCCTTGGCGGCGGCCTGAGCGGCGGGCGCGGCGTCCGTCTCCGCCGGCCCGAGGGTGGCGAGCGCCTCGCGGTAGAGATCGGGCGTCAGGATCGCGGACGCCGACTGCTGCATGCGGGCGAACGGAAGGCCGATCAGCGCCTGCCACTCGGCGTCGTCCGGCCGCTGCCGGTACAGGTCCGGAACGATCACGGCGATGAACTGAGCGATCACGCCGCGCTGAGCTTCCGAAAGCTCGGGGTGCGAGTTGAGGAAATGCCGCACGTGCGCGCGCCACAGCGCCGCTTTCATCTCCGGCGTCACGCTGCGAAAAACGACGCGCCGCTCGGAGACGGTTTGCGCCGAGACGATCCGGTACACGAGCTCGACGTCCCGTTCGGCCGGGGCGCTCTGCGCCGCGGCGATCGACGGCAACACGAGCGAGACGAGGCAAAGCATCAAGGACTTGCGCATCGAGAACCTCCTCCACACATCGGCGGTCATTTTTATGGAGGGAGAGTACAAACTGCGTGCCGTGCTGCCTCGGCGCCGGGCTCAGATATCCATCAAAAACTGCTCCGGGTTCACGCTTCCGTCGTACTCCGCCTGCAGCTCCGTCTTGTGCTTCCACTCCGTCTCGGCGAGCTCGACGAACAGCTTGCCGAGGTCCGTGGTGGGTGGGACGCGCTCGGCCATGAAGCGGTAGTACGACTCGCTGTCGCGCTCGCGCTCGAGGGCGTGCTTGAGGGCGCGGGACATGTCCAGGTCGGTGATGTCCGCCGCCAGCTCGATCATCACCAGGTCGGGGGTGGGGGGCTCCTTGCCCACCAGCTCGCGGTAGCGGCGCTCGAGCTTCGCGCGGTGCACGAGCTCCCCGTCGGCGAGCTGGAGGAGGCGGCCGCGCACCTCCGGAAAGTTCGTCCGCTCCGCCATCTTCTGGTAGTAGACGCGCGTCTCCACCTCCGACTGGATGGCGTGGCGCAGGACCTCTTCGATGGTCGTCTCGAGCGGTTTCATGGATCCCCGAACCCGCGACGATGATACGCCGTGCCGCTACGCTCCGCGGTAGACGTCCGGGTTCGGCGCGGCTCCCTCGTCGTCGAACGGCGCCGGGCGGAGCTCCTGACCGATGCCGGTGCCGCCCGCGGTGCCGCGCTTCTTGATTGGGCCGTAGTACGGACGCCAGCCCATCGGCGCCTCCGGGAAGTTCGGCGGCACGACCAGGTCGCGCAGGCCGACCACCGACCGCGCCCGCGTGTCGATCGACATCTCGTAGTCGCGGGTCATGTAGATCGCATCCTCGGGGCAGGCATCGACGCAATAGCCGCAGAAGATGCAGCGCAGCAGGTCGATGTCGTAGCGCACCGGGAACTTCTCGCGGGTGCGCTGGTCCTCGCCGGCCTCGATCGTGATGCACTCCGCCGGGCAGGCGGTCGAGCACATGTAGCAGGCCACGCAGCGCGTCGTGCCGTCCTCGCGCGTGGTGAGGATGTGCCGTCCGCGGAAGCGCTCGGAGTAGACGCGCTTGACCTCCGGATAGCTGATCGTCGGCAGCCCCTTCATGTTGAACATGTTCCGGAAGAGGTGGCGGATGGTGATCATCATGCCGGAGAGCACCGCCGGCAGGTAGATCCGCTCCCGGAGCGTGAGCGGCTTGCGTTCGAGCTTGACGATACCGATGGGCATGGACTTAATGATGAATGATGAAGGATGAAGGATGAACGGGTGGTGCGCCGGTCATCTCCTGTTCATCATTCATCATTCATCCCTCCTCATTTCCTAGTGATCCAACTCCCCGGCGATGATGTTCAGCGACCCGAGCGCGGCGATGGCGTCGGGGATCGTCTGCCCGGTGATCATCTGCGCGTATGCCTCGAAGATGGGGAAGCAGGGCGGGCGGCAGCGGACGCGGTACGGGTTCTTCGTCCCGTCCGACACCACGTAGAAGCCGACCTCGCCGTTGCCGCCTTCGACCTGAAAGTACGTCTCGCCGACCGGCGGCTGGATGCCGTGCATGATCAGCTTGAAATGGTAGATGAGCGACTCCATCTCGTTGTAGACCTTCTCCTTCGGCGGGAGGGCCACGTACGGGTTGTCCACCATCACCGGGCCGGGCGGCAACCCGCGGTCGATGGCCTGCTGCAGGATGCGCAGCGACTGGCGCATCTCCTCGAAGCGGACCAGGAAGCGCGCGTACGTGTCGCCCCCCTCCGCGACCGGCACCTGCCAGTCATAGGTCTCATAGCCGAGGTAGGGGTTGGACTTGCGGACGTCGAAGGGGATGCCGCAGGCGCGCAGGCAGGGGCCGGTGAAGCCGTAGCTGAGCGCGTCGGCGGCGGAGATCGGCCCCACGCCCTGCACGCGGTCGGTGAAGATGCGGTTGCGCATCACGAGCCGCTCCACCTCGTCGATGAACTTCGGCAGCTTGTCGATGAGGATCTGCGAGTTGCGCAGGAAGTCGGCCGGCGCGTCGAGGGCCAGGCCGCCGATGCGCAGGTAGCTCGGCAGCAGGCGTGCGCCGCAGCACGACTCGACCAACCCGAGGATCTCCTCGCGGGGCTGGAAGAGGTACCAGAAGTTCGTCAGCGCCCCCATGTCGACCAGGTTCGTGCCGATGCAGATGATGTGGTCGGCGATGCGCATGAACTCGGAGAGCATCAGCCGGATGTGCTGCGCGCGCTCCGGTGCCTGGATGCCGAGGAGCTTCTCCACAGTGAGGCAGTAGCCGACGTTGTTGATGATGGCCGAGCAGTAATTGAGCCGGTCGGTGTAGGGGATGACCTGCTGGTAGGTGTGCGTCTCGGACATCTTCTCGAAGCAGCGGTGGAGGTAGCCGATCTCCGTGTCCGCACCGATGATCGTCTCGCCGTCGAGGGTGACGACGATGCGCAGCGTGCCGTGGGTGGCCGGATGCGACGGCCCGAGATTGAGCGTGACCCGCTCGTAGTCGGTGTCGACGTTCTCGAAACGGGGGTCGATCTTCGGAGTGAGGACGGAGATGTCTTTCTCGCTGAGCAGCCAGCGCTGGCCGGGGTCGTAGTCCTTGCGCAGGGCATGGCCCTGGAACATCTCGTGGGTGAGGATGCGGCGGAGGTTCGGGTGCCCGTCGAAGCGGACGCCGTACATGTCGAAGACCTCGCGCTCGTACCAGTCGTAGCCCTTGAAGACTCCACTGGCGGTAGGAACCTTCTCGTTCTCGCCGACCCGGACCTTCAGCCGCACCCGCTCGTTCTTCTCCAGCGAGTAGAGCTGGTACATGACGTCGAAGCGCTGCTCGCGGCGCGGGTAGTCCACGCCCCATAGATCGAGCGGCAGGTCGTAGCCGGCGTCTTTCAGGTTGCCCAGGACGGAGACGATCTCTTCCTTCGGGACGACGAGCGTGGGCAGGTCCTGGCCGCTCTCCTGTGCCACGGTCTCCGGGAGCTGCGACTTCAGCTCGGCGCCGCGCGCGTCCGCGGCCGGCGCTTCGGTCGGGACATACGGTTGGCGGTTCGTCGGCGCGGGACCGGTGTAGGGGATGGCGCTGTACTTGGTTAATGTGCTCATGTCAGCCGCGCTTGATCTCCCCGCGCTTGATCTTCTCCGCGAGCTTCAGGATCCCGTACATCAGCCCCTCGGGCGTCGGCGGGCAGCCCGGCACCCAGATGTCGACCGGGATGATCTCGTCGATGCCCTGCACGACGTGATACGCCCGGTAGAAGCCGCCCGAGCAGGCGCAGGCCCCCATGGAGACGACGTACTTCGGCTCGGGCATCTGGTCGTAGATCTTCTTCAGGACCGGGGCGATCTTGTCCACGATCGTCCCCGCCACGATGAGTAGATCCGCCTGCCTGGGCGAGAAGCGCACGACCTCGGCGCCGAAGCGGGCGATGTCGTAGTGGGAGGAGACCATGGACATGAACTCGATGGCGCAGCAGGCCGTGCCGAACGGCAGCGGCCAGAGGGAGTTGCCGCGCGCCCAGTTGACCATGCTGTCGACTTTGGTGGTGAGGTAGCTCGCGCCGGCGAGGTCTTCCACCTCGCGCTCGGCTTCGCCCGGCAGGGTCAGCAACCCCTTCTCGGCGACTTCGCCCGGCGCGACGCCCGCCCGGCGGGGGATGATCGACTCAGGATGCTCAATTCGTTTGACTGGCATAAGTTAGCTCTTGCTGCGCATCAGGGAGCCCGGAGGCGGGAAGGCGATTCTAACGCGCTTTGAGAAACTTTTCACAAGGGGCTCGGGATTCCTGATGCAGAGGGCGCGCCTGCGAGAAAACGATGAACGATGAAGGATGAACCGATGA
>DATEOX010000700.1:0-2234 GCA_035273585.1 Thermoanaerobaculia bacterium | reverse complement strand
GTCGAGACCGAAGCGCTGGTAATCCCACTCCGACTCCAGCACGAGCATCGTCGTGCGCGGGATCACCACGCGCTGCTCCACGCTGATGCGCACCTGCTCGGTGGCCAGCGCGCGGCGCACCGCCTCCGACGGCTCGTTCGCCTCCCGCTCGGCGAGATAGTCGAGGTACGCGCGGTAGCCCTCGCGCTCCAGCAGCGGCGCAAACGTACCGGCCGGCAGCGAGGTGGTCTGCATCTCCGTCGCCGCCGCGCCGGTGAGGCGCACCGCCGGCTGCGAGGCCGGCTTCACCTTGCCGATGACGATCACCTCGTCACCTTCGTCCACATCATCGAAATGCGACGGGTAGACCCACTCGGCGCCGCTGTCGGCGACGTCGAACGACGCGCCGAGCTCGCGGCGCAACGTCGATGCCGCCTCGCTGGCGCGCTGGTCGAGTTGCTCGCTGAACGGCAGACGGACGATGCGCCCGCGCATGTTGCCCGTCAGCGCGCGGACGAGCTGCGCGTCTTCGCGCGGCCCGAGGATCAGAGCGTGGATGGTGAGCCGCGGCAGCGCCTTGAGCTGATCGTTCAGCTCCTTGCGGTCGGTGTTGCCGAGGGTCGGGACGAGATCGCTGGCCACGACGACCGTCTCGTTCGTCTTCGCATTGGCGATGTCGCGCAGCAGCGCGCCGACGTCCGTGCCGCCGAGGAAGAGGCGGGCGCGGAGGAGCTGGCCGATGGAGCGGGAGAGCTCCGCGGCGGAGCCGTTCGCGAGCGTGACGATCTCCTGGTCGAAGACGCGCACCTGCACGGTGTCGCGCGCCGGGAGCGCGGCGAAGAGCCGCTCCAGCGCGCGGATGCGATGCTCGGCCCCCTCGGCCGCCGACGCCGAGGTGTCGACGTAGAAGAGCCAGCGGCCGTTCATGTTCGGGTAGCTGTCGGTGCGCCGGAGGGGCGGGCGGAAGGCGGCCAGATAGAAGTCGCCGGAGCGGAGGATGCGCGCCCGCGACGCCTCGGCCGTCGGACGCCAGGTCAGCTCGATGTCGTGGTCGGGCGTGTAGTCGCTCTCGTCCATCGACCAGACGTCCGCCGTGCTCTTCGCCATCACGCCGCCCGTTTCCTCGCCGGGCAGCGCGGTGCCGAAGGCGCGGAAGCGGAAGTGCTTCATCCGCGCCGTGCCCCGCAACGGAAGCGAGTAGGTGCGCTGGCCGCCGCGCAGCGGGAGGAGCGTGGTGTAGGAGAGGAGGATGCGCACCGTGGCGTTGGGATCGATGGGGAAGATGCGCGCCGAGAAGCGGTTCCCCTGCTCCTGCTCCAGCAGCGCCGGGTCGCGCATCTGGTGGAGGAACTGCTCGTAGACCTGGTTCGCCCGCAGCCGCTCGACCACTTCCCCTTCCATCAACTGGCCGTTCACTTCCTTGGCGAAGCGGCTGATGGCGGCGTTCGCCGGCAGCGTGCAGGTGAAGCGCCCCTCGATGCGCCGCGAGGTCGGGTTGCGGAAGCGCAGCTCGAGCTCGGTCAGGGAGAGCATCCCCTGGATCGCCGCGCGCGCGGAGAGGTCCTCCAGGATGAGGTCCTGCCCGTCGGGGTCGGACATGGAGATGGGCGCCGCGTCGACGGTGGCTTGCGGGGCGGGCTTTGCGGGCGTGGGCGCGGGCTGCTTCTGCGCCGGGACGGCGGCGGTGATGAAGAGAGTGAGGAACGCGATCGCGTACTTCATATCGACACCTTAGACGCCGATTGCCGGCGTTTGGCAACTATGGCGCGCGGGCTCACCGCGTGGCGCGGCGCCGTCTCGACGGCTGCCAGCCGAGCTGCACCACTTCGAAATCCGACGCCTTGATGGCGGCGAAGGCGGGGTTGAGCAGGTCGTTGTCCCAGCGTGTGTCGTGCGTGCCGGTGACGTACATATCCGTGCCGTTGTCGGCCACGATCAGGCCGTAGGTCTTCATCGCCTGGAAGATCTTCCGCAGCGGCTCCGGATACGACGCGATGTCCTTGCTGGCCTTCAACCGCAACCGGGCGCCCATCGGCAGCGCGCCGGTCGTGCCGCCCGCGTCGTGCGAGGCGGGAAAGACGTAGCCGTTCGTGCTGCGCACCGTGACCCGGAACGCGTGGCGGATCGGATCGGGTCCGTAGACCTCCTCGTAGCGGACGAGGCCGGGCAGGATGGCCAGGCCCGCGGCATCGGCGGACGTCCAGCCGTCCGGGCGGCGCGTGTTGGAGTCGAGCGGGAAGACCGCCCCCGATCCC
>DATEOX010000699.1:0-4114 GCA_035273585.1 Thermoanaerobaculia bacterium | reverse complement strand
CGTAGCGGTGGTTGGCCAGCAGGGTCGTCCCCTCCGGCGTGAAGAGGGCGAAGTCGCCGGTGTACTTGCCGGGCGCGAGCTGCAGGCCGCGGTCGACGATGCGGTCGCCCGACGCCGCGTCGTACGCGCTGAGGTCGACCTGCTCGCGGCGGTTGGCCACGATCTTCCCGCTCGCGTCGCGCACCAGGCCGACGAAGAGCGCGGACTTGAGGGGCGTGAACGCCGCGGCCGACTTCGGGATGTAGAAGCTGACGGCGTACATCGGCTCCTCGGTCGGGCTGACGTACGACTCGCCGGTGAAGAGCGCGCCGTTCAGCCCTTCCGGTGCGTTCCAGAGCGGGTCCTGTCCGGGCGCGCTGCCGATGGTCGGCGCGACCGAGCCGGCGACCGCTGATGATGATCCGCCGCTGGCCGTCGCGTCGATGGCCTGCTGCGATCGGAACTGGGCCACGCGCCTGATGTACGGCTCGACGATGCCCGGGTTGTCGATCTCCTGCTCCAGGCGGCGCGTGTCCGTCTGGTAGCGGACGGTCAGCTCCGGGATCGGGTTCGGGACGTCCTGCGGCAGGCGGTCCTTGCGGTAGATCCAGGTCACCTGCTGCTGCGCCCCCTGCTCGATGGAGTTGGCCTGGCCGGTGCCGGGAAGGCTCGAGGCGTTCGGGTTGCGCTCCACCCGCTGGGTGGTGGGGGAGCCGAGGATGACGAAGACCTTCCCCTGCGCGGTGCGGGAGCCGGGGGTGTCACCGAGGCCGAACGTCTTGTCGGCAAACTCGATGCGCGTCAGGAGGTCCTTGCGGAAGGCATCGCCGCGCCGGCGCCAGAACTCGTTGAGGAACGCGTCGGCCTGCTCCTGCGTGGCGACCTTCTTCCACTCTTCGCGCTCTTCGGGCGTCATGTAGTAGGCCTCGGCGGAGCTGCCCCAGGAGCGCCAGTCGCGCGGCTTGGGCGCGGCGAAGAGATTGGCCGTGGAAAGGAAGAGGAAGAGAAGGGCAAAAAAAAGGGGTCCCGAAGGACCCCTTTCCGCCCGCGAGGGACGATTAGAACTCAAAGCGGACTCCTGCCTCGAACCGACGCGGGGTCTGGAACGAGGTGTAGGTACCGAAGGTGGCGGAAGTCGAGGTCCCGTTGATGGTCAGCGGGATCTCGCTGTTCAGGACGTTCAGCACGCTGCCGATGAGGCCGATCTTCGCCGGGCCGACCTGGAAGTCCTTCTGGAGCTGCAGGTCGAGCTGGTTGAAGTGCGGCAGGCGGCGCGAGCCGCGCGGCTCGTTGAAGAACGTGCCGCTGATGCCGGGGTTGGTGGGGAGAAGGTTGGCGTTCTGCGTGACGTTCCACGGCGTGCCGCTGTCCCAGCGGTAGGCGCCGCCGAGCGTGATCTGCCAGGGGAAGCGGTAGTAGCCGTTCACCTTGATGCGGTCGCGCGCGTCGTCCGAGAGGTAGCCGTACGTGTTGGTGAAGTTCGACGGATAGTTGTCGAACGCCGTGTTCTGGTTCTGGGTCGACTCCGTTGAGCCACGGGAGCGGGAGTGCGTCCAGGAGGCGACCAGGTCGAGGTTGTTCGTCAGACGGCTCTCGATCTTGGTCAGGACGCCCTGGTAGTCGCCGTACAGCACGGCCAGGCCGGCCGGGTTGTTCGTGATGGTGCAGTTGTCCGGCTGGACCGCGTTCGGGTTGTCGTAATTGCAGAAGTCCTCGAACAGGTCGTGCTGCGTGCGCTTCTCCCACGTCACGTCCAGCGACGTGTTGCGGAAGATGCGCTGCGTGAAGCCGAGGCTGTACTGGTTGCTGAAGCTGGGGGAGAGGTTCGGATCGTACTCGCCGCCGGTCAGACCGCCGCTGGCGCCGCCCTGCGGGGCGTAGACCTTGGTGGTCTGGTTCAGACGGAAGACGCGGGCGATCTGCGGCTGGACGACGCCGAAGTTCGGCAGCGTGAGCTGGTTGTCGTCCATGATCTTGCCGCCGTAGGCGTGCACGATCGAGTTGCCGTTGTTGAGGATGTCATAGGCCACGCCGACGCGCGGCTGGACCATGTCGAACTCCGGCACGGAGTTGTTCGCGACGGCCCAGTCGATGTGGTCGTAGCGGACGCCGACGCGCAGCGTCAGACGCGGGATCGGGTTCCACTGGTCCTGCGCATAGAGGGAGCGCTGCTTGGCCGAGACTTCATGCGCCGGGTTCAGCACCGAGAGGGTGAACTGCTGGATGGGGACGGCGCGGGCCGGGTTGTCGGCGACGGTGAACGTCGCGACGCAGTTCACGTTCGCGGGGAAGCCGAAGGCCGGCGAGCAGAACGCCGGGTTGTAGCCCGGGATCAGCGTCGGGTCGCCCACGGTGTTGTTGAAGCTGGAGAACTTGTCCTTCTCGTAGCCCACGCCGACCTTGAACGCGTGCGTGCCGATGCGCTCGAGGTAGTAGGTGGTGGAGGCGACCAGCTCGTCGCGGGTGGCCTCGCGGCCCTGGTGGTTGGTGTAGTTGACCGAGCGGATGGTCGTGTCGGCGTTGGTCACGCCCGGGGTGCGGAAGTCGCCGCTCATCGGCTCGACGCCGAGGCTGCCCGGGTTGTGGCCGAGCTGGATGTTGGCCAGCCAGCGGGAGCTGAGGATCGAGTCGTAGCCGAGGCTCATGCCGCGGGTGTGCTGCGTCTGGCGGGCATCCGCCTCGGGACGGTAGGAGGAGCTGAACTGGATGTTGGTGATGTTCGCGTGGGAGTCGAAGAAGCGGAACTGGAGGGTCTGGTTCTCGATGGGGGTGAAGGTCAGCTTGCCCAGCGAGTCCCAGCCGGTGAAGTTGCGGGGGCCGGGCGTGAAGCCGAAGACGTTCGGCGCCTGGCGGCTGGTGCGCGGGCTGGCCGAGGAGCCGAAGAACCACAGCCGGTCGCGCATGATCGGGCCGCCGAGGGTGGCCTGCGGCTGCTTCGACTTGTTGGTCTGGACGTCCTTGTTGAAGCGGAGGTTGTTCGTCCCCGGGATCTTCTCCTGGCCCTGGGTCAGGAAGTCGGGGTCGTTGTAGCGGTAGTCGAGCGAGCCGGAGAAGCGGTTGCCGCCCGACTTGGTGATGACGTTGATCGTGCCGCCGGAGGCCTTGCCATACTCGGCGTCCTTACCGAACGTCTGGATCGAGATCTCCTGGATGGCGTCGAACGCGAGGTTCGGGCCGAACGTGTGCGTGACCGGGTCGGTCGTGTTCAGACCGTCGAGCATGAACACGTTCTGCGCGAGGTTCGCGCCGGAGACCTGCGGGTTCGCGCCGCCGCCCACGCCCGGGGCCTGCTGCAGCACGTTCTGGTAGCTCCGGTTGGCCGAGCCGACCGAGGCATACTTCAGGTGGTCTTCCTTCATCGTGTGCACGGTGGCGGTCTGGGTCGGGTCGATGACGACCTGGCTGGCCGTGACGGTCACGGTCTCGGTCACCGCCAGCGACATGCCGACGTTCTGCGTCGTGGTCTGCGTGGCCGCGATCTGGATGGCTTCGCGGACCTGCGACTTGACGCCGCTCAGGGAGTACTCCGCCCGGTACGTGCCCGGCGGGAGCAGCGGGAACACGTACTGGCCGTTCTCATCCGTGACCGACGTGCGGGTGCCCTGGAGCTGCGGACTGCTGAGGGTGACGGTCACGCCGGGCAGAACCGCGCCCGAGGTGTCCGTGACCTTCCCGATGAGCGCTCCGGTAGTCGGCGATGTCTGCGCGACCCCGATGACCGGGATGAGCAGGCAAAGCAGAGCCAGAGCCGTGGTAAAGCGATATGGCTTGGACATTCACTCTCCTCCTGTTGTTTGGTACTGCTGCGAAGAACGGAAAGGCGAAGAATCACTCGCGACGCCGCCTCTTCTCCCAAGGGACGGCGCCGCGCTGGGACGCGCAATGCTGCAGGTTCCGAACCGGCTGTGCCGGGTGAGTCAATTGTTTGTGAAGACGCTGTTTAGCGGCGGCGAGGGTATCACGCTCGCTTTCCGGAATCCAAGGAATTGATGATCCGATTGGAATCTCCGAATCGCAAGGGTTATTTGCAGGCTCTGCCGGAGGAGTCGGCAGCGGCGGAAAACCGTTGTCAGTTGTCGGTCGTCCTACTGACAACCGATAACCGACAACGCCTTTCGCCAAACAAAAACGCCCC